>JAGQWW010000587.1 GCA_020436955.1 Saprospiraceae bacterium
TATTAAAGAGTTCCCTTTCTAAAGCTTCAGCTATAGTGCTTTTCCCGGATCCACTAAGGCCTGTCAACCATAGGACACAGCCTTTTTGGCCGAGTCTTTCTTCTCGGTCTGCTTTTTGTACCAAGCGGTCGAAAATAGGATGTATGTTGGTTGATGCCATTTTAACTCTTTTTCCCGAATCCTAATCGCTTGTAAGTCTTTCTAATGGAACCGGGTGGTAACAACAACCAGGCTCTCTCGTGAAAATAATAAAGGACCAATTTGGTCAACACTTCTGTTCCTCCTATAGCTGCTGCAATTCTTACATCACCAATAAAAAAATAGGAAAGGACCATCGTATCGAGGGTGCCGAGTATCCTCCAGGTAATACCTTTTAAGAGGCTCCTGACTCTGGATTCACGATTAGTAGACATGGTATATTCGGGGTTTGGGTATGGCTTCGCCAACGAAAAGTCGCAATGGATTTTTCAAAATTTTGGATCCCGCCTATTAAAGTCGTCATCAAATGACTTAATATACTTACCACTTAAGGGCGCGACGAACGCTACGTTGCATCCTTTAGCGTCCTTTGCGGTGAATTTTTACGCCCTAACGGGCTTATTTAGTTTATGCAGCAATTTTGGATCAAGGGTCATCCTTATGGAATATCCTAATTGATCTAATTCTACTACAAATTGATTTTTTCCTTCTTTGGCTACCATTCTACCCTTCAATCCGGTCAGGTTGCCGGAAATAATTTCCACCCAGTCGCCTTCTTCAATACTGCCTTGCTCTACCTCGATTGGTAAACCTTCTCCCACAATTCTTTTGATCAAATCAATTTCCTCCTCCGGTATAGCTATCAGATCCCTGGAAAATTTCACAAAGTTCAATACATGTTCTGTCTCTAAAACGGGCACATATTCGGCCTTTGTAATTTTCACAAACAGGTAACAACTGATTAGTGGCAATTCAACTATCCTGAATTTCCTGGTATATTTTCTTGCCTGCTTTTGTAAAGGCAGGTAACATTCGATTCCTTTTTGGCGCAACATCCTTTCTACCACCTTTTCCCGCTTAAAGTGGGTATAGACCGCAAACCAGCGAGGGGTTTCGGGGTCGAGATGATTGGTAGGATGGTTGTTTTTCATAAAAAACGCTTTTGGCTATTAGCCATTAGCCGCCAATAGCTAACAGCTAAAAGCCAATGGCTTTTAAAGTCTCCAGTACACCATTCCATTATCCTCCGGTTCGTAGATGGCTTTTAGGTCCATTACGATTGGCGATTCTTTGGTGATGGATTTAAAATATTCGTGATTTAATTCTTTGTATTGTTTGTGGGCAACAGCTACAATGATTGCATCATAATCATTGCCGATTTCTCCCGTCATTTTCAATTTGTATTCGTGTTCTACCTCTTCAAAAGAAGCATGAGGATCGGTTACATCAACTGAGATGGAATAATCCTTGAGCTCGTTAACCAGGTCAGCCACTTTTGAATTTCTGATATCAGAAACATCCTCTTTGAAGGTTATCCCCATCACCAATACCTTACAATGCTTTGGATTTTTTCCCCTTTGAATCAGCATTTGGGTCAAACGCTTTGCGATAAATCCCGGCATGCCATCATTGATACGACGGCCACTCAAAATCACCTGAGGGTCATATCCCAATTGCTTAGACTTGTGCACCAGGTAATAAGGATCCACTCCAATGCAATGTCCACCCACCAAACCTGGGAAAAACTTGAGGAAATTCCATTTGGTGCCAG
>JAGQWW010000588.1 GCA_020436955.1 Saprospiraceae bacterium
CTACTTGTGGTGCATCATGACTTATCGACAGTCAATGATTATTTCGACCGTGTTATACTACTCAACCAGCGATTGATTGCCTATGGAGATACGGAAGCTACTTTTACGGAAGAAAATATAGCCAAAGCCTACGGAGCACAATTGACAATTTTGCACAAGACCGGATTGATCGGATAGACTTCTTACAATTTTATTGCGGGTTGAAAATGGGAACCTTTTTTTTAAATAGATTAGGCTTGAGAATACGCGTAGCCCTTAAATGATTGTTTTGGCATTTTTATCCTTTTGAGCTTAACGTTACTTTTGGCTTGACCCAAAAGTAACCAAAAAGTCAAGGCTGTATCCCTTTTGCTTCCCGCAACATCCTGCCCGCGCAATAGACAGCGAAAATCCTACATGCCTCCAAACTCGCACCAAGGAAGGAAGCTCCCAATCGGTTTTTTGATTAACAAAAACACTATTACTGGCAAAGATTGAGCTTGCTCAAACATGGATTCATGTTTAACGGATTTTCGCTGCCCATTGCACTAAAAGGGATAAGGCCAAATAAAAAATTTCACAAGCTTTTGAGGTAACCTTTGAGATTTCAACTAGATAATGAAATTGGTTTTCTATCTTCTTTGAGATTTGTTTAAGACTCTATGGGAATACCCTTGTATTTCCTTTTCTTTGTTAGCAATGAAAATTTCCTTTTTCATATTAACCTTCTTTGGACTGCTATTACCATCAATTGGGATGGCTAATGCTTGTGATCCTGTAATAAAAGGTCCACTTAGCACACGGAATGCCTCTTATGAAATGGATGTCCGACTGGACGATGTAAAAAAAGAGCTTTCAGTAAATCAAACCGTCCAGTGGGTTAACCTTTCCCCTGATACCATCCGAGAGCTGCGGATGTACATGTATTTCAATGCCTTTAAAAACAACCAATCCACTTTTTTAAAAGATGTCGATAACATTTTTGGAAACCCTTTTTTAAAAAAGGATAAAGATGAATGGGGATGGATTGAGCTGATTACAATAAAAAGATCCGGTCGTGATTTGACCAATCGCCAATCTTATATCCAACCTGATGATGGAAATACGGCTGACCAATCTGTTGTAAGTATCCAATTGATAGAGCCACTTTTGCCGGGTGATACATTGGTGTTGGAAAATAGGGTGCAGGTTAAAATTCCAAGGCTATTTGTTCGCACTGGCTATGAAAAGAACCAGTTTTATATGCTTACGCACTGGTTTCCTCAGATGGGGGTGTATGAACAAGACAAGGCAGGAAATTGGGGCTGGAATTGCCATCAGTTTTTTCGTTCTACAGAGTTCTATTCTGACTTTGGTACGTATCGGGTACAACTCACTACCCCGTCCAATTTGGTGATAGGTGCTTCCGGATGTATGGAAGCCGAAATGGATAATGGAGATGGCACCAAGACTACCACATTTTTTGCAGCAGATGTAATTGATTTTGCCTGGACCGCTTATCCTGATTATGAAGAAATAGTTGATGAGTGGAAGCAGGTGCAAATCAGATTATTGATACCACCTGAGCATTGTTCGCTCGCTCCTCGATTGATAGGAGCAGTAAAAGATGCACTTACTTACCTGGACGAGCATGTAGGTCCATATCCTTATACAACGCTGACGATGGTGGATCCGCCTTTTCATGCATTGCGTGGTGGATTTATGGAATATCCGACCTTTATTACGGGTGGTTCCTTTTATCATATGCCTAAAGGCATCAAGAG
>JAGQWW010000058.1 GCA_020436955.1 Saprospiraceae bacterium
CGAACGATGTCGTAGGTATTGGAAGCAATGAAGGCTCGGTCCCGGGCTCCCCATTTTCGGTTCATTTTTAAAGTGCGTTCAATGACCTTATCGGCATATTTTTTTTCATAAAATATCTCGTACAAGGCTTCCGCTACTGCTTCACAAAGATTGGGATACAATCGTTTCAATGCTTATCGCTTTATTTTTTTAGAAAATGCTATGTAGAAATCCATGCTGTCCGGGTTTTTCATACTGTCCCGGGTAGCTGCTTTTTCCGGATCGGAACCCATCAATATTTTTTTGACGGGCGCTTCCATTTTTTTACCGCTGATGGTATAAGGAATGTCCGCTACCGGTACCACTTCATCCGGCACATGTCTGGGCGAATAGTCAGACCGCAAGGTTTTGGCTATCTTTTTTATAAGGTCATTTGTCAGTGTTTCACCTTCTTGCATGACTACAAAGAGAGGCATATAATCGCTGCCATCTTCAAATTCAAGATTAACTATCAGGCTATCCTTAATCTCCGAAATTTTATCAACAGAACGATAGATCTCTGCGGTCCCGATTCTAACGCCCTGTCGGTTGAGCGTGGCATCGCTTCGCCCAAAAATGATAAGCGAACCATAATCAGAAATGGATACCCAATCGCCATGTCTCCAGATGCCCGGATACATTTCAAAATAGCTGCTTTTGTAACGTTTGTTATCCGGATCATTCCAAAAGTAAATCGGCATGGAAGGCAAAGGTTTAGTAATGACCATTTCGCCAACTTCGTTCGTGACGGGTTTACCTGCATCATTAAATGCATACAGGGCTGCACCCAAACAGCGGCATTGTATCTCTCCTTCATACACCGGCAATAATGGGTTGCCACCTACCCAAGCTGTACAAACATCCGTTCCACCGGCCATGGAACATAGCCAGATATCTTCTTTTATGTTTTCATACACCCAATCAAAAGCAGCTGGTGGCAATGGTGAACCGGTTGAGCCAATGGATCGCAAAGGAGATAGGTCATAATCTTTTCCCGGATGAGTATCAGCTTTCATATTGGCTACCAAAAAGGGTGCAGAGGTGCCAAAATGGTTGATTTTGGCTTTTTCGGCATATTCCCAAAGTACATTGATGTCCGGATAACCAGGACTGCCATCATATAATACGATAGTTGCACCGGCCAGGAAAGAACCCTGGATAAAGTTCCACATCATCCAACCGGTAGTAGAGAACCAGAAAAATCGTTCACCGGGATGTACGTCATTATGGAAATGCACATACTTCAAATGTTCCAGTAAAACCCCGCCCTGGCTGTGCGTAATAGCCTTAGGTGCCCCCGTTGTTCCTGATGAATAAAGGACCCAAATCGGATGATCAAATGGCACCATTTCAAAAGTCAGTTCCTCTTTGGCCACAGCCTGGAAAGTATCAACCCATCTGATGCCATTTGGAATAAAGTCTGCCTGGGTTTCCGGATCGAGATAGGGGAGTACGATTACTTTTTCGACGGTAGGAAGTTGCTCGACTAATTCTTTTACTACCTGCTTTTTATCAAATGATTTGCCGCCATAGCGGTAACCATCCACTACAAACAATACTTTGGGTTCGATCTGTTGAAAGCGGTCCACTACGGAGCTGGTACCAAAATCGGGGCTACAACTACTCCAAACAGCACCAAGGCTACAAGCAGAAAGAAAAGCAGTGGTCGCTTCGGGGATGTTGGGCATATAGGCTGCTACGCGGTCGCCTTTTTGTATGCCAATTGACTTTAAATATGCTGCCATGGAAGCCACTTCACCTTCCAATTCATCCCAACTTATTTCTACATAATCTACTACTTCATTTCTAAAAATGATGGCTGGCTGGTCAGTTGTTTTCCTATTGAAAATTTCCTTTGCATAATTGACTTTGGCGCCTTCAAACCATTTGGCGCCCGGCATTTGAAGCGTATTCAGTACTTCATCATAATGGCCGGTGCTGTCGATTTGAAAATAATCCCAAATGGATTGCCAAAACGGTACGATGTTATCAACCGACCATTTCCACAATGCATCATAATCAGTAAAGGAGAGGTTCTTTTTTTCATCCAGCCATTGCATGTAATGCCGGAGATTGGAGTTGTGGATGAATTTTTCTGAAGGTTTCCAGAGTAATCTGTTCATCGAAAATATTTTGGTTCAGCAGATTTGTTTAGGTGCTGAATTATACGGAAATACCGACACTTTTTTGAAGACCGGTGGCAAATTTGGAATATTTTGTAAGCCTGAAAGGTAGATTTTGGCTTATCTGGTCCACAAAAGGGTCATCCTTGTCCGGATATTTAAATTCAAGGATACAGGCAGTTTCTTTGATCCAATCTGCTGCATCTGCTTCAATGATTTCCTGAAAAGGGGTGTTTAGATTTTTTTCAAAAATGGGGTAAAATTCAAGGTCGTCATCAACCGTAATGCGGTAGGTTCCATTTGTGGTTTCAAAATAGGAACGGCGATATCGGTTCATCAAAACGGGAAGCAGGGGCTTTTCTGATTTGGTTACCGCCCTTACCATCTGTACTAAATCCTGCAAATCATGGACTTCCTTTAGATCCAACTCGGCTTTTTCCTTTTTACCCAAGAGATTTTCCTTTTGTTTAAATTCGAGGATGCCGGTTCTGAAATCTTCCAATCCTCCATACCAGCGGTATCTGATTTTTACCCTTTTGGAAATACCATCGCGGTTTTCCCGCAATTTGGAAAAGTCAATGGAGTCAAAATAGATATTGTTGACAATACGATCAGGGTAAGAGGTGATAAATCCTGCAGGATTCATACGAATGGTCAACCGGATTTGATCGGCAGACATATTGTCAATCTGGTACTTTCTTTCGTATCTCATGGATTGCATTTAGCCTACAAACTCTTCCATTACCTCATCTTCTTTGAGGCTGCGGAAATCGACAGGTGTAACAGTTGAAACACCCATCTCAGGCATGGAAACACCATAAATTACATCCACTGCAGACATCGTTAATTTGTTATGAGTAACAATGATAAACTGAGACTGCTCGGAGAACTTTTTGATGATGCGGTTGAATTTAGTAATGTTGGCATCATCCAGTGGTGCATCTACCTCGTCAAAGATACAGAAAGGAGCCGGTTTCAAGAGGTAAAGCGCGAAAAGTAAGGCGGTTGCCGTAAGGGTTTTTTCACCCCCTGACAACTGGGCAATGGTTTGAGGTCTTTTACCTTTTGGTTTTGCTACGATTTCAATCTTGGATTCCAATGGATTTTCCGGACTCATAAGGATAAGGTCCGCAGTATCATCTTCGGTAAACAGACTTCTGAACACCTCAATAAAGTATTCTCTCACCTTGGCAAAAGACTCAAGGAATTGTGCAGTAGCGGTATCCTCAATCTCCTGGATGGTAACCAGTAAATCCTCTTTTGCTTTGACGATATCATCACGCTGCTTGGTGATGTTTTCGTAGCGTTCGTTCATGGCATCGTAAGCCTCAACTGCCATGGGGTTGATTTCCCCGTAATTGTCTAGACGGCTTTTTAAACGTTCAACTTTTGCAGTCAAATCCGCTTCTTTACCTTCTTCCACTTCTTCCGGACTTTCTGTAGAAAGATCATTGATGTTGATATCAAATTCAACTTTCAACCTTTCTGAAAGAGAACTTAGTTGTAAGCGTACATCTGAAAGTTTATCCTTCAGATTGTTGATCAGTATTTGAACATCCGTCCGGGATTTATTCAACTTCCGGAGTTTGTCTTCGATTTCGTTGATGCCCCCTCTTGCCTGGAAATAGGTTTGCTCAGCTTCGGTAAGAAGTGATTCCCGTTGCTTACGTTCCTGGTAAGCCTCTTGTAATTCACCTTCCAGCTTTGTGATGTTTTCCTTTATCTGGGTGTCTTCATTATTGGCCTGATCCAGATTGTAGGCGTCTTTTTTAACAGCAGCAGCAATTTCTTCAAACGATTTCTCACGGAAATTCAATTCACGTTGGAAGGCGCTGACTTTATTCTGCTGGCGAATGAAGGCAATATTTTTTTCATTGAAAAGGGTAGAGGCTTCACTCAACTGGTCCGACATTTTCTTAAAAGAAGCGTCTACATCGGCAATTTGGGCCTTGGCTTGCTCTACATTTTTAGTCTTTTCATCCAAAGCTGCCTCAATGGTCTTATTGGATTCCAACAATTGTTGGATCTCAGCATCAATGCGCTGCTGTTTGTCGGTAGACTCTTTGAGCTGGTTGTTGAGATTTTCCAGACGGGATGAATAACTAATTCTTTCCTGGGTAACCTTGCTAAGGGATTCCCTTGCCTGGTGTATTTTTCTATCGTCTCTTTCGGTCTTTAACTGCTCAATTTTGGATTTCAGGTTGTAAAACTGGGTGGCCAGTTTGTCCTCCTCTTTTTCCAATTTTTTGATGGCAGCTTCCAGTTTTTCCAGGTTCTTTTTTCTACCAATCTTCTTTCCTTCGAACAGGCCTATGCTACCACCACTCAGGCTGTATTTCCTTTTGATAAAACGACCACTTTGCGAAAGCAATACAAAATCACCCTCCTGGGTTACTTTTGAAACATCCTCATCTTCAGTTACCAGAACATTTTCGAGCAAATAGCTGCAAAGGTTTCGGTAGGCAGGGTCTGTATCTACGAGTTCGAACGCATTGGTAGTACCCGGTAAAAGGGTCATCGGGGGTGCATAATCCTTGAATGCTTCCAACACAAAGAAATTGGCTTTCCCTTTCTGGGCCTGGCTCAACATTTTCACCGCCTTGTAAGCGTCGTCATAGGTTGGTACCACGTAGTAATTGAGATAGGGCTCCAGATAGTTTTCTATAGCAATGCGAAACTCCTCTTTTACATAAATAAGGTCAGAAAGCAAAGGTGATTTTTGGCTCCATTCTTTTTGACTGCTCAGAAACTTAATAGACTCCGGAAATCCTTCCATGCTTTCCACCATGGATTGGGTAAGTTTGAATTCGTTTTTCCGGGCATCCAGCTGACGGTTGATGGCCGTCATCGTCTGACGAAGTTTGTCCAATTCCTGCTCGGCTTCCAGGATGGCAGTTTGCCGCTGGTCCGCTTCGGTGAGCAGGGATTCGAGCATTTTTTTCTGCTCTTCCTCCGTCTTTTCAAGTGACTTTAATTGGTCCTTCAGCTTTTGCTGTTCTTCAAGACGGGTGGTATTGGCAGTGGTAGATTGGTGTTTGTCAAACTCAAGGTTGTCGAGGCGGTTGGCATTGATAGCCTTCTGTTTTTCCAGCTCGAAAAGTTCTTTCTCTACCGATTGCTGACCTTTTAAGATAACGTCCAATTCAGACTTGGCAGATCCATGCTCTTCCCTTACCGCTTTCAATTGGTCCTCAGCCTGATTGAGTTCGACTTCCATTCGGGCTTCAATTCGCTTTTCATCGGCAAGATCTTCCCGGTATTGTTGTATTTGAACTTCCAATTCTTTGATACGGGAATTGCTGGCTAGGATTTGTTGCTCCAGCTTTTGGCGATTTTGATGAATAAAATCCAATCGCTGTTGCTGCATGGAACGTTCGTTCTCCTAGTTGCGGATTTTTCCAACCAGGGCATTTAGGTCCCGCTGTCGGTCGGAAAGCGCTTTTTCTTTATCAAGATTGGCCTTTTTTTCTGCCTCCAGCTGGGTTTCAAGGGTAGTTGATTCTACATCAAATTGACGATATCTATCCTCTTCTTGGGTAAGCTGGTTTTTTATCTCTTTATGTCGCTCCTTGAGGCGGCCAACCCTGATGCCGGCCAATTGAATACTAAAACCTTTGTATTGGTCCTTGATTTCAAAATACCTTCTTGCCTTTCTTGCTTGCTGTTCGAGGGTTTTGAGATTGCCATCAATTTCAAAAAGCAAATCTTCCACTCTTTCCAGGTCAGCATCGGTATTTTTGAGCTTAAGGAGCGTCTCCCTTTTTCTGATTTTGTATTTTGAAATACCTGCTGCCTGCTCCAACATTTTCAAACGTGAATTCTCTTTGTCGTTCAAAATGTCATCCACCATCCCCAGTGCAATAATTGCATAGGAGTTGGAACCAATACCTGTATCCAGAAACAGGGACGTGATATCTCTTAGTCGGCAGGTTACATTATTCAGTTTGTATTCACTGTCTCCGCTTTGGTAGAGCATCCTGGTGATGGAAACGTTTTGATACTCTGTAGGAAGCAGATTTTTGGTATTTTCAAAAGTAAGGGTAACCGAAGCGTAAGGGGCCGGTCTCCTTTTTTTGGTACCATTGAAAATAACACTTGACATGGAGTCGAGGCGCAGTTCCCGGCTCGATTGTTCTCCCAATACCCAACGTATGGCGTCTACGATATTGGACTTACCACTACCGTTTGGACCCACGATACCGATTACATCTTCACCAAAATGAACGACCGTGTCGTTGGCAAAGCTTTTAAAGCCTTTTATCTCAAGTGTTTTTAAACGCATAGCCCGCAAAGGTAGGAAAAGTTGAAAATGATAGATGAGATCAATTGAAAGGACACATAGCTTTTTTTCCACAGGTAAATGTGGAAAGGCTGTGCATAACTCGAGGGATTGTTTTTCGGCTAATTTTTTCCGTTTGTCTTTTAAATCCTAGGATCCATCAAGGAATCTTTCTATTTAGATTTTGATGCTCCTATATTTGAAAAGAATTTCCCATTTTTACATAATTCAAAAACAATTCAATTTTAGGAATGGATACACCACAATTCAAACAAAAGTCATTTTGGCAAAAACCTGAAGGGATTACAGGCTTGATTTTTCTTACAGCTTTGGTCCTTGGAGGTGGTTACCTTTTGTACACTGCTTTACCTACACTAATCGTATTGGCCCAAAATACCTTATACCTGGCAGGAATGCTGGCAGTATTGGGAGCGATTGTGTATATGGTGCTGGACCCCAAAATGCGAAACCTTGTTTGGTACATGTATAAAAGCATTATGCGCTCAGTTACCGGCGTATTTGTAAACATTGACCCGATAGGTATCCTTAAATCCTATGTAGAGGACTTGCAGGACAATCTTGTTAAAATGAGTAAACAGATCGGAAATCTTCGCGGACAAATGCGTAAGATGAAGATGGTCATGGAGGAAAATGAAAGGGAGATTGACAACAATATGAAATTGGCGAGTGTCGCCAAACAACAAGGCAACGACTCCCAGGTAGTATTGGCCACCAGAAAAGCGGCCCGCCTACAGGAAAGTAATAAAAAGTACCTGACCCTCCACAATAAAATGGAGGTGATGTACCGTATCCTTGATAAGATGTACCGTAATTCTGAAATCCTTCTGGAAGATACCAAGGACCAGGTGAAGGTGAAAGAACAGGAGCGTAAAGCAATACGTGCCAGTCATGGTGCCATGAAATCTGCCATGAGTGTAATCAGCGGTGATCCTGACAAGCGTGCAATGTTTGACGCAGCCATGGAAAACATCACTGACGATGTAGCCAGCAAAGTAGGAGAGATGGAACGTTTCATGGAAATGTCTGCCAATTTCATGGATTCTATCGATTTGCAAAACGGCGTTTTCGAAGAAAAAGGTTTGGAAATGCTTGAGCAATGGGAAAAAGAATCTACCCTTATGTTGTTGGATTCTAATAGCACCGTAAGCGGTTTGGACCTTGATAGCCCACGCCCGGAAAGACAATCAAGAAGCAACTCAGCTGAAAAAGGCAATTCGAACTACGATTCACTTTTTGAATAGCGGTTTGCGGGGTGCGGAACGCGGGGTGCGGTATGCGTAGTGCGTGACGCGGTTTGCGTGATGCGGTTTGCGGAATGTGTAACGCTTGATTCGGAAAGGATGTCGCTAGAAAAATAAAGCGGAATGTGAGAGAAACTATAACTCACATCCCGCTTTATTTTTTTCCAAATTTCCGGCTACCGGCTACCGGCTACCGTAATTCCATCCTCCATCCTTATTTCAAGTTATTCACGATCAACTCCGCCAGGTCGTAAACCATTACTTCCTCCTGTTTGTCAAAATTTTTGACTCCGTCACTCATCATTGTAAGGCAGAAAGGACAGTTGACGGCAATGATTTCGGCACCGGTTTCAAGGGCTTCTTCGGCTCTATCGATGTTGATACGTTTGTCTCCGGGCTCGTCTTCTTTCCACATTTGCGCACCACCTGCTCCGCAGCACAACCCTTTGGTACGACAACGTTTCATTTCCACCAATTCATTGTCCAGGGACTCCAGTACGGATCTTGGAGCTTCGTAAACGCCATTGGCGCGTCCAAGGTAACAAGAGTCGTGATAGGTTATTTTTTTGCCCTTGAAGGTTCCACCTTCGGTCATTTTAATGCGTCCTGCATTTATGAGTTCCTGTAAAAGTTGGGTATGGTGAATTACTTCATAAGAACCACCCAGTGCCGGGTACTCATTTTTTAGCGTATTAAAACAATGAGGACAGGTGGTCACAATTTTTTTAATACCATAGCCATTAAGGGTTTGCACATTTTGCAGGGCAGTCATTTGAAACAAAAATTCATTTCCTGCTCTTCGTGCTGGATCCCCGGTA
Organism: Saprospiraceae bacterium; assembly: GCA_020436955.1. Taxonomy (GTDB): domain Bacteria; phylum Bacteroidota; class Bacteroidia; order Chitinophagales; family Saprospiraceae; genus JAGQWW01. Next base: position 8,501 of record JAGQWW010000058.1, read on the forward strand.
CACATTTCCTCATTCCCCAGGATGGCGTAATCCATCTCTACAGCATTCAGGATTTCACAGAAGGCTTTGATGACTTTTTGAGCTCTGTCATCATAACTTCCGGCACAACCCACCCAGAAAAGTATTTCCGGTGTTCTTCCTTCTCCTGCTAATTCTGACATTCTTGGTACGTGCATCAATCTGTTTTTTTATGGTTTATGGCTGTATTTTTAATTTGGTGGTACCAATAATTCCACCTTGCTTCACCAGACTCAACAAGTAAATTCCTTCCGGTAAGGATCGGTTGATGGAAATGGTTCCATTGTATTTTTGATTCAAAATTACCTTTCCGCTCAGGTCTGTTACCAACCATCTTTCAGGCTGTAGCGCATCCCATTGCGGACACTGGATCAATTGTCCGGTTGTAATTGGATTGGTAAAATGACAAAGGGATTCCAGGGGCTCCTTGTTATTCAAAAAGGTCCTAAGGGAATAATAATAATCGCAATAATTGTCGGTCACCCAGGCTCCATTGGTAAATAAATCGCTTTTGACCAGCGTCAAGTTTCCTTCAGCGTCATACTCTCTGATTTGACGGAAGAAATTGACCATGGAAACTCCGTTCCAAAAGCGACTTACCAACTCTAACAAGCGGCCGTCGTTGTCGTAATATTGCAATTGGTCACCACTCGCTTCCCAGGTAGAATCGGATGGATTCCATGATTCATTAAAGGTGCTTTCCAAAAAGTTATTGGCGTTGTACGTATACGTTGAACGGGTACTCTTTCTCCAGGTGTCGTTACCGTTGACATAGGTTTCCCTGGTGGTTTGAGTTAAGGTTACATTGTTGTCGTAAGAAGAAAAGGTACGGTTTACATTGTTCCAATCATTGGCAAGGGTATCCCATGTTTGATAGTTGGAAGTGGTTTCCAAACCGTTGGTATTGTAGGTGTAAAGGACCCTGAAGTCATTTTTCCAATTATTATCCTTCCATTTCTGATTTAAAAATTCGTCAGGACGGTTGTAGTTGGAATAGGTGTAAATGTTTTGAAAATCATTGGTCCAGGTCTGGGTATTTCTGTCAAAAACCTCTTTCAATAAATTGCTGAACTGCCTGTTATTGGCATAATCAAAACTGGATCTTTCCTTGTAATACCAACCCATGGTATTGTTGTCCCATTCAAGAGTGGTCTGTCTTTCCAGAATGCCTTCTTCATCCAATTCAAATTCATTCCTGCTTGAATTGACATAATCGGGGTCGATCCAAAGCTGTGTTTCAGCTGTCAAAAGGTTGCCGGTTGGGGTAAATTCCCGATTATAGGTACGGTAAGAAGGATCCATAATACCGGTTCCAGCATTTCTTTTAAAACAATAAACGGAGTCATTGACCCAAACATCAGCAGTTATTTGGGCGCCGTAATACTTTTCCCAAAGGGCGTCCGGGTGGTAAGTTTCAATAAACTCAGTTTGTGCCATGGCCCATTGGCACATGAAAACTGCTGTGATTAAAATGGTAGATTTTTTCATAGTCAGAGATTTTAATAAATGAGGCTTATGCTTCCAAATCAGCCGCCCACTTGTCACGATCCTGGGCCATTTGCCAGGCAGATCCACCATTTTCAATACTATTGAAAAGTGGTAACCATTCGCCGGGTCCGGCTGATTCGGTTAATATTTCGTAACGTCTCAATTTGAGAATGATATCCAGCGGATTGATCAAAACCGGACAGGCTTCTACACATGCATTACAAGTGGTACAAGCATGGATTTCTTCTCTGGAAATATAATCAAAAAGACTTTTTTGGTCGTCAAAATTGGCAATACTTAAAACAGCATCGTCACTTTGTTTGTCTGCCTGGATATATTCTTTGGAACCACTATCCAGCTTATTTCCAATCTCTTCCGCCCGATCCCTTACGTCCATCATGATTTTTCGTGGTGATAATTTTTTGCCGGTCTGATTGGCAGGGCATTGAGCCGTACAGCGTCCACATTCAGTACAGGAATATGCATCCAGGATGTTTTTCCAACTCAGATTATGCACATCATTGGAACCAAACACAGGTAACTCGCCATCGGCACCCATTTCACTGGGAGGTGCATCCGGAAATCCCATCATGCTCTTTACTTCATTCATGATAGCAGGCATGTTTTCCATTTCTCCCTTTTCTGTCAATCTGGCAAAATAGGTGTTCGGGAAGGCAAAGAAAATATGCAAGTGCTTGGAGTAGGGCAGGTAATTTAAAAAGGCAAACACCACCAGGATATGTAACCA
>JAGQWW010000589.1 GCA_020436955.1 Saprospiraceae bacterium
GCTATAATATCCTTCATCTTCCATCTTCCATCCTCCATCGAGCTCTATCCCCAATCTCCCATCCCTGATCTCTCATCCCCCATCCCATTTCCGCCCATCCCCGACTTATTTAAATAATTATCATTAGTAAATACATTGTTGGGTCAAATATGTGAAAATCTATTACTACATTTAGGTAGTACTTAAACACCTATAAACCCAACAATATGTTCAGAGAACTACTCAATGAGTGGTCGGGCGTGTGGCATCATTTCCCCGACTACCCACCTTCGCAATTGATCCTGTTAGGAACCGGTTTTATCCTTTGGGTCGCTGCCTATTACTTCATCATTAAGGGGGTCAGAAAATGGAAAATTGTCGAGATACCTATGGTCGTAGTGGCCCTGGATATCGGATGGGAATTTGACTGGGCTTTTCTTTTGAAAAGTGACCTTGGGCTAATTTTTAATATTGGATGTGCAGTTTGGTTTTTCATGGATATTTTCATCAATATCTACACCTTGAAATATGGTAAAAAATTGGTGACCAACAATGCAATTAAGAAATACTACAATTATATCTACCTGTTCATTTTGATTGGAGGTGCATTATTGACCTTCTTTATGAAGGAAACAGCAGAAGACAATGGTTTGGGTATCGTTTCGGCCTATCTTATTAATATCATGATCTCCTCCTTGTATTTGTATCAATTAGTGACCTTCCCTGAATTGAGAGGAAAAGGATTTTCATATTTGGTTGGCTGGTTGAAGGGACTTGGTACAGGCGCTATCACCATTGCTGTGTATTTGCATTGGAGCCACAATCCGTTTTTGATTACTATATGTACCGTGGTGCTTATTATGGACATCATTTACTTGTACTTATATAAGAATTATAAGCCTGAATTACTCCAGGAGAATGCTGTTTAAATAAAAACAAACAACTATGAGCAAAAAGAGAATAGCAGTTATCGGCGGTGGTCTCGGGTCCATGACTGCCATATACAACTTATTGAACCTTCCCGATGGCAAAGACAAATACGATATTACCGTATACCAGCTGGGTTGGCGCTGTGGTGGTAAAGGAGCCAGTGGTGTCAATATTGAAAAGGGATGTAGGGTAGAGGAGCATGGTATTCATTTCTGGTTTGGCTTTTACGAAAATGCATTCAGAATGATGAAAGAGTTGTATGGCTCTTTACATCGTCCTTCCGGAGCACCATTAGCCACTTTCAACGATGCGTTTAAACCAAAACCTTACATGACCCTTACGGAGCATGTAGAAGGTACCTGGGTTGACTGGAAAATGGATTTGCCGAAATTACCCGGGACACTGGGTGACGGAAAATTTAACGACCCCGTTGAAGAAGTTTTTGTAGCGATTTTCAATTACCTGGCCATGGAACTAAAAAAGTACCTGGACTCTGGAAAAGCTGGTTGTCTTGGGCAAATTATCCAGCCTTTTGTAAAGAAGATTAAGCGAATGGTTTTTAGCGGAGAGTTGGAAGAAGTGGTGCAGGGAATGGAAAAGGAAATCGAAAAGGATGTAATTCACGATATCGAAAAACACCTTAAGGTTACAGGGAAATTGCTTTCCAATCATAAATATCATGGTGAAAAACACCTTGATACCCATCTTGAAAATCTCGATCACCTAAAGAAATGGATCTGGGATGCCATCGGTGATATGGTTGAAAAAGATACCATTCTGAGAAGAGTATGGCAAGGGGTAGATTTCGGTATAGCCATGG
>JAGQWW010000590.1 GCA_020436955.1 Saprospiraceae bacterium
ACAAGCTTCTATTCATGCAGCTGAGTACATTGGCGTGGCACTAAGGGAGCCCCTGGTACCATTTCGAACCTATCTCTGCGAGTTTTGGACCAGAAGATCAAAGTGTTTTGCACCAGAAAGAGATAAAGACGAATATTTCAACTACTATTTTGGAATGCTTTTCACGGAAGAACCGTTAATAAAGGACAAGAAAGATATCATTGCAGCCAAGCCACAGGTTACTGGTGATAAAGAGTCCATGGTCACGATGAAAGAATGGATAAAAGTCTCTTCCTATTTTACACCGAAATCAGCATTCAGGTATCTCTATTTGGGACAATTTCTAAAATTGGGCAATGACCCGCCTATGATGCATGGGTATTATGTGATTGATGACCTGGTAGTAGAAGAGATTTCATCCTTTGAAGCCCTTGATAAAAATCTACCCTTATCGGTCGGAACTATCATCCCGCTTAATGCTGTCACCTTCCTTTCAGGCACCACCACTTTTCAAGACAAATCGGCCAAAAACACCCTTAGTGAATTGGCAGATTATCTTGAGGCAAATCCGGGTATCAAGATTCGAATTAACGGTCATACCGATTCAAAAGGTAGTAAAAGGTCCAATGTAGATTTATCCAATCGCAGGTCAGAATATGTAGCATCCATTCTCATCGAATATGGGGTAAAAGAATATCGAATTGAATGGAAAGGATTTGGAGAAGAAATTCCCATTGATGACAACAAAACAGCGGCAGGCAGGGCCCGAAACAGAAGGGTTGAGTTTGAGGTGGTGAAATGAAAACAATTAAACTGTTGAAATTAAATGATAATTCCTTTCATATTGATTTTCCTTATCCTTTACCAGGTCATTTTGCTACTCACATAGCTTTTTTATTAATTAGGTGAATTTACCTTCCATCCTAAAAAATCCTGCAGAAACTGAAGATTAGTATTAATTCAACTGGACTCAAGTAACATTCTTGAAAAACAAACCGTAATACTTTGCTATAACATTTTGATTTATAGCACTTAACACCTATTATCCAATTAACATATGAAATATTTGACTAACCGTTCTTTTTCAAAGAGCAGATTTTTATTATTTACAATTTCAGCTATAATTTTTAGCAGTTGTTGCAACCAAAAACTAAAACTATTTTTTAGTCCTCCTTCTTCACTTGTCAGTAACAGTGAATATTTTTATATCACCGCTGCCAACTATCCCGAAATGGTTTTAACCATTGACGAGGAAAATGCGGGAGATATAAATCAAGGTTCAAAAGTCGTTTGGAAAGAAAAAAATGGAAGCAATCTTCAATTATGGAGAAGTTTCAAGACTTTTTTGATTTCAGATGACCCAAATGCAAAAACCAATAATCGCCACAAATCCATTTCCTTTGAATCTGCCGGAAAATCCGAAATGGTACTTGCATATGAAGGCATTGGTAATGGCACTGACTTAAGATTAGTCATTGAAAAAAAAGAACCCAAAAATAGTCAAGCCTGGAAATTCAAAGCTCCCTGTGCTGCCGATGACCATTGGGGCATGACACCTTACCTTCACCTTTCAAATGTCCTTTTGATAAATAGCCAAAAGGCTGAAATTAAGGAGTCCCATGTACCAACTTTTGGAAACTATAATCAAACCAAAGGAAACGATATAAGCAGTCTTTTAATCAAGTTTGAAAATGGCGAACCCAACCAAAAACAAATAAAAACTGTCAAACATAATATTGTAGCAGGAAA
>JAGQWW010000591.1 GCA_020436955.1 Saprospiraceae bacterium
CGTAGGAACTAAAGGAAGAAGTCAATTTTGATATTGGTTTCTTTGCCTGAATTTTTCTTTTCCATACTTAATTTTTATTGATTGTATTCCTTCCAAAGAAATTTTTGTTGAGTGAGGATTTGAAGAAATTTACATTTATTCTTGGAGATATATAGATATCTATATACATTTATGCCGTCCGAGGATAAAAACAACAAATTTCTAAATCGTTCACTAACAAAAATGCGCCTTATGCACCTTAAGAATTTTACAAAATTTTTCTTGGCGGCAGTGATGTTTTGGGGCTTGGCAAGCAGTGTAAATGCACAGGAGAAAAAAGAAGTAGATCATTCATACAAACCTTTGGTTGTAAAATTGAATGATGACGGAAGTAAATATGTCCGATTCATTATCTGGCATCAACAATGGCTGACTTCCAATAATCTGTCGGCCGAAAACAGCAAATTTCAGGTGAATTCACTTGCGCGGAGATCCAGATTTTTGGCTTTTGCCCAGGTTTCTCCAAGATTTTTAATTCTTACTCATTTTGGTTTAAATAATTTGTCTACCGGCAATATGACCTCCCTTGGAAACAATGGAGATGGACCCCAATTCTTTCTTCATGATGCATGGACTGAATTCAAAGTTGCCGATCAATTGTACATTGGTGGAGGCCTGCATTACTGGAAAGGACTGACTAGAATGTCCAATGGTTCTACACTTAACTTTATGACGCTCGATGCGCCCAGGCCATTTATAGGTTGGCATTCTTTAGGAATCACAGATCAATTTGCCAGGCATTTAGGAGTATATGCAAAAGGTGAAATTGGAAAATTCGATTACCGACTTGCGGTTAATAATCCTATGAGACCTTCCAATTCGATTGGAGCCGGAGCAGATTTTGGTAAAATGGGCAGTACACTTACCTATACTGGTGCTGCCTCAGTAGATCAAAATGGCGATCCTACAGGAAATACTATTGTTGAAGGGTACTTCCGCTACAACTTTTGGGATAAAGAATCCACCAAATTGCCCTATCAGGTAGGAAGTTACCTTGGCGGAAAAAAGGTTTTGGGCCTTGGTGCCGGATTCTTTGCACACCCAAATGGAATGTACAATGAAGAATCAGCTGAACATGAAAATGTAACCCACTTTGCAGTGGACGCCTTTCTCGATATGCCTGTAAAAGGTGGTGATTGTTTGAATGCTTATGCTGCTTTCATGGCCTTCAATTACGGAGAAAATTATGTAAGCCGTTGGGCAGGAACCGGAAATGCGATTTATGCTCAGCTTGGATATAAATTCAAAGACTCGAAGTTTATGCCTTATGTAGCTTTCCAAAATGCCTCCTACGAAGGTTTTGAAAAATCTTTAAATGGGCTGGATGTAGGATTAAATTATTTTATTCTGGGGCATAATGCAAAGTTGACCCTTGAATATCATCAAATTATGAATGATCCTAGAGAAGTGCCCGCTTTTGATTATGACACCAATAACACATTTAGTCAAATCAGACTACAGGCGCACATTTTCTTATAATGGAATTTAGTATTGACCTTTCAAAGTTTACCTTATTTTCTAACCATAAAAATTCAGATTATGTCTGGTAAAAATCTCCAGGATTATTGGAAAACCAATATCCGCTACGTGCTAATGTTGCTGGTTGTGTGGTTTTTGGTTTCCTACGGAGCCGGAATATTGTGGGAAGATGCCCTCAATAATATTCGACTGGGAGGCTTTA
>JAGQWW010000592.1 GCA_020436955.1 Saprospiraceae bacterium
CTAAATCACAGGCAGCAATGGCTATCTCTGCCAGGATGTACAAAGGAATATTGGCCCATTTTGGATAAGCATTTTTTGAAGCTTGCGCCAGATCAAGTCCCTGAACGATGCCTAATCGCGCGCTAAGTGATTGCAAGAGTAAGGCAATCAGGTTGGACATCAATAAAACCCAGATGAGTTTGTAACCAAATTGAGAACCACCGGCGATATCCGTGGCCCAGTTGCCAGGATCCATGTATCCAACACTAACCAAATAGGCAGGACCCAAAAAAGACAGGATTTTTCTCCAACCCTTTTTGTTGGTCTGAACCGTTGAATGGACTTCACTTAAAGACTCCCTACCCATTGCTGATTGTTATAAATAGGACCCTGCGGCCGGTGTTGGATAAATTTCTTCGTAGGAGCGAATTTCGTTATTTAGTTTTTTATAAATGTAACTTCTGTTCAACTGATTTAGATCTGTACACCCTGCTGCTGCAAATAATTCAGTAAAATCCTTTAGGGTTCTCTCCTGGTAATTTTTTACCCTTTTCCATTTATCCTGCACTACCAATCCCCGCATTAGTTGTGGATTGTTGGTAGCTACACCGGTTGGGCATTTATTGGTATCACATTTTAAAGCCTGGATGCATCCCAAAGCCATCATCATGCCCCTGGCTGAATTACAAATATCGGCACCTATACAAAGTGCCTTAAAGATGTCAAAAGCTGTTATGATTTTGGTGGCGGTTATTACCCGGATGTCCTTTTTTAAATCATAACCCCTCAAGGTATTGGTTACAAAGATGAGTGCATCTTCCCAGGGCATTCCAACATAATTTGAAAAATCGATAGGAGCAGCGCCTGTACCACCTTCGGCACCATCTACAGTTATAAAATCAGGTTTTATCCCTGTTGAAACCATGGCTTCACAAATGTCTGTAAATTCTTTTTTGCTACCGATTGCCAGTTTAAATCCAATCGGTTTTCCTCCTGATAGTTCTCTCAACTGTTGAATGAAATTTAACAAGCCAACGGGATCAGAAAAGACTTTATGGTGGGGTGGAGAAAGCACCGTAGTATGAGGCTTTACGCCTCGAATAGATGCAATTTCCTTATTGTTTTTGGCTGCCGGTAACACACCACCATGCCCCGGTTTGGCTCCCTGCGATATCTTTATTTCAATCATTTTGACTTGAGACAGAGCAGCTTTTTCTTTAAAAATTTCAGGCGAGAAATTGCCATCTTCCGAGCGACAGCCAAAGTAACCTGTACCGATTTCAAAGACAAGGTCACCTCCGTTTTGGTGGTAGGGCGATATCCCACCTTCTCCGGTATTATGATAAAAATTACCTGCTTTTGCCCCCAGGTTGAGCGCTTTGATGGCATTTTTTGAAAGCGAGCCAAAACTCATAGCTGATATATTGAACAGGGAGGCTTCGTAAGGTTTGGTACAATTCGGTCCTCCCATGAGCACCCTTGGAGCATGTTCCCTGACTGGTGCGGGGTAGATGCTGTGTTGCATCCACATAAAGTTTTCTTCGTTTACATCCAGCTCAGTTCCAAAAGGATGAGTCTGGTTTTCCAATTTGGCTCTTTCATAGATGTAAGCACGATGATTTCGATCGATAGGTTTGCCGTCAGTGTTAGACTCGACAAAATACTGGTGTATCTCCGGCCCAATCATTTCCAACAAGTAACGCATGTGCCCTAGTACCGGGAAATTGCGAAGAATGGTGTG
>JAGQWW010000593.1 GCA_020436955.1 Saprospiraceae bacterium
GGACATCAACGACCAGATTTTTACAATAAATCCGGCCGACCCCCTCAAAAATATTATCCCATGAACAGATTACACCTCTTCACGCTGGTTGTGTTTTGCGTGCAATTAGGTTATAGTCAACAGCTTCCTCTTTTTACACAGTATCGCTCTAACCAGGGTTTGATTAACCCGGCATCCTTCAACAGCGACTACTTTTCCGACGAACATAATCTTTCCTTTGGTGCTTCCTATCGGAACCAATGGACCGGTTTTGAAGGAAATCCTCGTACCCAAAATATCTGGGGCGAATATTTTCAGCAAAACAGAGGCGGTTTTAGTTTGCTTACCGGAGGTTACATCCTCAATGACCAGACTGGCCCGACAGGATTTACCGGCATTCAGGGGCGTATAGGCGGCATCATTGCCCGTGACCCTCGATTTGGCGGTATTTCATTTGCTTTAAATGTGGGTGCGGTCCAATATCGAGTCGATGCCAATCAATTAAGACTGCGTGACCAGGGTGATGTGGTAGGAATGCAAAATCTTACCCAATGGTATCCTGATGCAGGACTAGGTGTGTATGCTTACACCATGTTGGATGGGGGATTTTTCGACAACGATTATCTCTATGGTGGGTTATCTGTTCCTCAACTGATGGGACTCGACCTGACTTTTGAGAATCCTGATGGAACCTTTTATACCAAACGCGTACCACATATTTATGCAAATGCAGGATTATATCACTATTTCTCAGATGACAGTTTTCTTGAGACTTCAGCCTGGGTTAAATATGCGATCAATGCTCCTGTAAACGTAGATGTAAACCTTAGATATCAGATGCAGAGTAATTTTTGGGGAGGGGCAGGGCTTTCCTCCGCCGGAAATATGCATTTGGAAGCAGGTTTTATACTCGGTGCAAATGCAGGATTTGATAACAACTTGAAAATCGGGTACGGTTTCGATTATGTTATCAGCTCCTTTGGTCCGTTTACTGGACCTTCACACGAGTTGAACCTGACTTTTTCTATCGAAAAGTAAGCATTAGAACGAATCCCAAATTCTAATAAAAACCGATTGCCCAAAAAGTTCTCCCATGAAAATAGCTTCTAGGACATTTAAAGAACAAATGGTTACTAAAAATAAATTCTACCCCCGCTTTCTAACTTTCATTTCAGCGATTGCATTTTTGTTTTTGTTGGTGAAGCCGGAAGACGTAAAAGCTCAACCACAATTTGAATTCCCGACATTAGAAGTAATGTCAGGTGAAAGCTTTTGTATTGAAGTAAAAACGGAAGATTTTACGGACCTCCTCACTATCGATTTTGTTATCACCTGGGATCCCAACGTGATCCAATTTACAGGTGTACAAAACCTGAGTCCCTTGGTGGATGATTTCGATATGTCTGATTTTGATCAAAGCGATGTTAGCAATGGTCGTTTGCGATTAAGTTGGGCAGATTTGGATATGATGGGTGTAGATATTGACCCTTCATTGGAACCCTATTCTCTTTTTGAAATATGCTTTACCAATATTGCAACCTTTGGACAAAGCTCACCGATTTGTATTGAAACGGACCCTGTTCCCGTCATTACCCGATCTGGAACCGGTGGTACCAATATTGGTTTGACCCAGGTAAAAGGACTGATTGGGACCGATGTTTTACCGGTTACTTTCATTTTGGAAGACGAAAATGTAGAAAAGGGAGACTTTTTCTGTGTGGATTTTCGAG
>JAGQWW010000594.1 GCA_020436955.1 Saprospiraceae bacterium
GCCGGTTTCACATAGGTCAAAGCCAATGATTTTTCGGCCACTTTTGACTAGCGTTTTAATGAGATACATCGCTTCTGCAAATTCAAGACCTCCGGGTACCGGGGTACCTGTGTTTGGACAAAGAGAAGGAATCAGGCCATCAATATCAAAACTGATGTAAACCTTTTCCGGTAGTTTTTTGATGATGCGTTTGCATATTTTTTCCCAGCTACGGCCGGTATATAACTGCTCTTTCAAATCCTGGTCAAAATGAACATCAACCCTTGGGTCACCTTTTGCCACCTTAACTTCTTCATCACAATAATCACGGATACCCACCTGCACCAGGCTTTTTATATTCTTGATTTCAAGAGCATTGTAAAAAATAGAGGCATGAGAATAGGTAAATCCTTCATAAGCTTTCCTGAGGTCCATATGTGCATCTATCTGCAGCACGCCAAAAGCCTTATGTTTTTCAGCCAGTGCCTCCAGGAATCCTAATGGAACACTATGTTCACCACCTACAATTCCAACCAATTTACCCTGGTCCAATAATTTTGATGTCCTCTTTTTTACGAGCTTTTTCAGATTTTCACACCCTTCATTTACAGCATCGAGATGAAGACGCATTTCCTCATTCTTCTTTAGCTTCTTACCTTCTTCCAGATAATCGATGTAGGATTTGGCCATGGCGCGCAATTCCCTGTTACTTTCAAGTGTCTGTTCGGTAGGAGGACACATGAAAATACCCATTTTCCAGGCGTCATTGACATCTGGATCATACAAATCTAGCTGGGTGGATGCTTCCAGGATGTTTTGTGGGCCTGTAGCGGTTCCGTCTGCATATGATACTGTAACATCCCAGGGTACCGATACCAATACAATGGAGGCTTCTTCCTCTACAAAAGGAAGACCAATAAAATGACCGTTCTTCAATCCGACACCATTCGGGTCAAATTGCTCAATTTTTGAAGACTTATTGCTCATTGCTTGCTGCTGTCGAAATTAAATTCGAACATCTTGTTGTTTACTGGTTTTTCCAGAGAGAAAATTGTTCCAGAAAAATCCTTCGAGTGGGCAAATTAACTACATTTGCCTCATAACCTTCGAATATTTTATCTGAAAAATCCTATAAAACCTAAAAACTTAACATGGGAAGAGTTCTTATCATTGGCGCAGGAGGAGTGGGAAGAGTGGTAGCATTCAAATGCGCACAGCACCGAGATGTTTTTGAAGAAATCATGCTTGCCAGCCGTACAAAAAGCAAATGTGATGTAATTGCAGACGATATTCAATCCCAAATTGGAGGCAAGAAACTGGAAACTGCTTCAGTGGATGCAGATTATCCTGAACAAACGATTGCCCTAATTGAGCAGTTTAAACCGGATTTGGTTGTCAACGTTGCACTTCCGTATCAGGACCTGGCTATCATGGATGCTTGTTTGGCAACCAAGACCCATTATATGGATACTGCCAATTATGAGCCTAAAGAGGAAGCAAAATTTGAATATTCCTGGCAGTGGGCTTACCATGAAAGATTCAAGGAAGCAGGTCTCCTGGCTTTACTTGGATGTGGTTTTGACCCTGGAGTAACACAGGTTTTTACAGCCTATGGCGCTAAACACTATTTTGATGAAATACATTACCTGGATATCGTCGATGCGAATGCAGGTGACCATGGTAAAGCTTTCGCTACCAATTTTAATCCTGAAATCAATATCCGTGAG
>JAGQWW010000595.1 GCA_020436955.1 Saprospiraceae bacterium
ATCATTGTTCCTCGGCAAGTAGGCCTTTTTATTATTGTTGTACATATAATTGGCACCCTCAAGAATTTTTTTGGCGAAAGCCACTCCTTTTTCCTGGTCATAATTTTGGCTGCCATCTTCCGAATTCATAAAATGAAAGTTGACACGGATGTACTTTATAGGAGTGAAATCGAGATGATTGGTATCAGGAGCATAGTTTAGGTAATCATGACAAGCTCGTTTTCTGTTACCCTCCAGATCATTTTTCTCCCGGATAGTTACTTCACCTTGTTTCAAATAGGTTGCTTCAATCATAGTACCACAGGACCATAAAAAAACGAGACTCAGCAGCATTAAAAAGGGACGAAAAGTATGCATAAGAAAGGTGTGAAATTTTCAACCAAACAAGAAGGTTGGTGTTTGCCAATATGTCATTAAGCGTAGAATCTGAATAATTGTTGTTCCCCACGCTTTGCAATAATACCAAAATTCTATCTTTGCAGCCCAATATCAAAAATATGTCAGAACCGGTTAAGCCATATTATCAGGAAGGAAGTAAGAAAGAGCAGGTAGGAAAGATGTTTGACAACATCGCACCCAATTATGACCTACTCAACCGTCTCTTATCTGCAGGTATCGATGTGTACTGGCGCAAAAAGGCCATAGCCAAACTTAAATCAAAGCAACCTAAGGTGATTTTAGACGTTGCAACGGGTACAGGTGATGTAGCCATTGAGATGGTGAAGCAATTGAAGCCGGATAAAATTGTCGGTTTGGACCTGGCCAATGAGATGTTAGAAGTGGGCCGAAAAAAGATAAAAAAGCGCGAATTAGACCAAATTATTGAAATGGTGCAGGGAGATTCTGAAAATTTACCCTTCCAGGACAATACATTCGATGCTGTTACCGTTGCTTTTGGCGTTAGAAATTTTGAAAATTTGGAACAGGGTTTGTCTGAAATGCACCGTGTTTTAAAACCGGGCGGTCAGGTGGTCGTTTTGGAGTTTTCCAAGCCTAAAATGCCTCCCTTCAAACAACTCTATAATTTTTACTTTAAAAACATTCTTCCCGTTGTGGGCAGAATCACTTCAAAAGACCCCAAAGCCTATTCATATCTGTATGAAAGTGTTCAGGCTTTTCCCGATGGAGTGAGGTTTGAAAAAATATTGGAAAAAACTGGATTTAAATGCACTCACACTACCGCATTAACGCTGGGAATTTGCAGCATCTATTACGCCGAAAAGTAATTCTTTTTGCAGGCCTTTTTTTAATGTTGGCAGGTACAGCTGAGGCACAAACCTCCCGTGGCAACTACAATTTCCTCGGATTTGAACAAAAGCCGTACTTCTTTGGTATCACACTGGGCTACAACCGTGCTGACTACAGGCTTTATTATTCCAAAAATTTCATTCTCAACGATAGTATACTCACTGCCAATTCAGTAATCGGTCCCGGATTCAACCTCGGCATCGTTTCCAACCTGAAAATTGGTGACTACTTTGACTTTCGATTTCTCCCTACCCTTTCTTTTGCAGAAAGAAACCTTTCCTATACCTCTCCGGAAGGTGGAAGAGAACCCTATAACCGTAGGATAGAATCGGTTTTTGTTGAATTTCCTTTCCATGTTCGATATAAGTCTGCTCCTTACAATGACAAGCGATTGTTTGTAATTGCTGGTGTAAAATATGCCTTCGACGTAGCGAGTGACTCCCGCTCCAGACAG
>JAGQWW010000596.1 GCA_020436955.1 Saprospiraceae bacterium
GGTTTTTTGCATACTGCCTCTGATAGCAGAAAATGCTCCATCAGCGCCAAATATCAAATCGCCGGTTGCTGTTACTTCTGAATTTGTATCAGTATTGAAAAAAGTAACTGTATTGGAATCCAAATCTACTTTTTTACATCGGTGGTTGAAGTGGAAATTCACATTTGGATATTCATCCGCTAATTGAATCAACTCTAAATTGAGACCACCCCTTGAAACTGAATAAATAGCCTGATCTTCAGTTCCATATGCCTGGAATGTAAGGTCACCTTGTTCACTATGCATCATACGACCCTTCATAGGTATCGCGACGTCTCTAAGTTTATCTGCTACGCCTGCTTTGTCTAATGCTTTCCATCCTCTTTCACTCATCGCCAAATTGATAGAGCGACCTCCAATAAAACCAACGGAACGCATATCACCTCTACCTTCATACACATCTACCTTCAATCCTCTTTTAGCCAACATGACGGCCCAAAGAGAACCAACCAATCCGGCACCTACAACAATAGCGTGTTTGTTATGCATAGTTCAATATCCTTTTATTTTAAAAAAAGAGGGCATTCGAAAAAAGGAGTTTTCCCTGGTACCAAAATCCACGGAAAAGCGGGTCATCAAATAAATAAACAACAGCACCCTGATTTTTATCTTTCACACCAAATACCACAGTATTCGGCAATTTTTTCAACAATTCGGAACCAATAAAACCCTTCTTTTCAATGTCCTCCCCAAGATAGCCCACATTCCAACCTTTCTCCAAATAGGGCTGATGAAAATCATTCGTTTTCAAACTGAAATAATCTGTCCCCAAACCATTCGCAAGTGGATGACTGGTATCTAAATGCGTCTTGATAATTGCACCAGGCGTTGACATACTGACACTGGTCCGCTCTGTATTGCCATATTCCGTCAACTCGGAATCATCTTCATCCGCATCAGCATCATGGCCATTATCGTGATGCGTGAGCCCCCAGCCTTCCTTTCCTTCAAATATTTTATGTGCATTTCCTACAACTATCAACTTATTACCTGCCTCTACCCACCTGCCTACATTATCAAGGTCTCCTTCCTCTACGGAAAGATAACCATCAGGCAAAATCAAGGTATTGTATTTATCCAGCTTACCGGATTTCACTTGTGACAAAGGAATAGCACTAAAGGAAAGCCCTAATTCAGTTTCCAAAAAATGCCAAATGAAACCATAGGAATGTTTATCCACCGCATCATCGTACACCAGGGCAATGGAAGGACTTTTTACCAACTCCATCAAATATGAGCCAAGGTCTTTCCCATTATCTGCAAATCCGGTTGATACAGGATATATTTTTTGATTGCCTTCATTCGCCAGCTTTTGAATTTGGGTGGACCAGCCTGATTTATTGATATTATCAGCTTTAGTAATAACCAGAGTTCCTTTTTCAAATCGTTTTCCTTCGAGTGCAAAAGCAGTTTTTGCATATCGAACTTTTATCCCTTTTTCCAATAATGCACCCAAAAATCCGGCATCCTCTACTTCGTTCCATTCCAGCAACCATGCATAAGGAGCTGACTCCATCATAGATTTTGCATCAGAACTGCCCTTTTGGATTTTTGAACCTTCTGGCAGAATTTTCTGGGTACTAGCAAATGCCACCAAATTATAAGCGTAAGGCAAGGCCCAAGCTGTTATATCATACGTGAGAGAATCTGACAATTCACTT
>JAGQWW010000597.1 GCA_020436955.1 Saprospiraceae bacterium
TAATCCTGGGCTTGCAGGCCCTGGGCTACCTGTACCTTGGCACATTGATCCTGGGCAGGTATGCAGGATACCCTAAAGAAATGGGTATTCCTCAGGCTTTATTATTGGGATTCAGTGTATGGTTCCCTCCTATGTTGGTTATCATTATTCCTATTTTTTACAAACAAGCCGTCAAAAGATTACAATTGATATTAGCATGATACGTATCGAAAACTTATACAAGTTGTATGGATCCAAACTCGTATTGGAAAACATCAATTGTAGTTTTGAAAAAGGAAGGGTCTATGGCATTGTTGGAGCAAACGGTGCTGGAAAAACCACATTTTTCAATTGTTTGGCAGGCCTTGAAGACTACCGGGGCAATATTGAGGCAGATCTTCAACCTTTAAAAAATCACCTTGGCTTTTTGCCTACTCAACCTTACTTCCCCAGCAGAATTACCGGATGGGAATACCTTAAATTGATGTGTCTAGCCAGGAAAATAAAGACGGAAGATTTCGAAGCAAAGAACATTTTTGGATTGCCCTTGCAGCAATATGCATCTACCTATTCTACCGGCATGCAAAAGAAATTGGCATTGACCGCCATCTTATTGCAAGGAAATGAAGTATTTATTTTGGATGAACCATTTAACGGGGTAGATATCCAAAGCAATATGATCATTATGGACATCATTTTGCAACTGAAGGCCGCCGGGAAAACGATTTTCATAGCATCCCATATCTTTTCAACTTTACGTGAAAGCTGTGATGAAATTCTGCTTTTAAAAGACAAAAACTTCAAACCGAAAGTCCTGCCTGAAGACTTTGTAAAATTGGACAAAGAAATGCAAGGTGAAATCCCACCTGTGGATATAAAAATCTTTGCTAACCCAACCAGGTAATATTTGGGTTTAGATTGTAAGGATTTTATTAATTTAGAGGAAATCCTTAAACCCGGACTATGAACTGGAAACCAATCGCATACCTGGGATTTGCCCTGCTAATCCTGGCCCATTTGCTACTTTTGTATGCAGGTAACTTTTTGGCAGGATTGTCCTTCGATTTGGCACATTGGCTTTTGCTCATGGGAGGTCTATTTGCTTCAGCCTTTCTTTTTATTTTCCCTAAAGGAATTATTTCAACCATTGCATCCATGCTAACCATTCTGGGCCTTGTTGCTATCATTGGTATGGCCGGCATGGACATGCTTTTATTTTCCTTTGGTGATAATTTTGAAGAAAGAGACGCCCTCTTGTCCCATATGCGCAACAGCCCTTCCATTTGGCTTCCCTTTTTCACTATTGGACCGGCATTTTTCTACGCAGGACTAGCAACTTTCAGCTGGAATTATATCCGTTCAAAGCCCCTTTTCGCAATATTGACCATCATTGGCTCTCTAGGAATGGGCTTTGGACAAATGATAAGCGGAAACGCGGCATTCATACTAGGAGGTCTAATACTTATGGGAATTGGCTTGGTTGGAATGACCAGGGGGAAATATGAAGTATGAGGTATGTGGTATGAAGTATGAAGTATGAGGAAATTCCGGTTGCTGGTTGCTGGTCGCTTGTACTTGCCTGGATGCCGCCCCCTTGAGGGGGTTGGGGGGGTGATTCTTTTGGCCTTTGGCTTTTAGCTTTTTCCCATTAGCGAATAGCGCACACCCAAAAGCGAACTCCGAACACCGAAGCCCGAACACCGAGCACCGA
>JAGQWW010000598.1 GCA_020436955.1 Saprospiraceae bacterium
CTAAAAAATATTTGAAGGAATCAAACCGCACTACCGGTATTTTCATCCCGGATGAAAAGCCGGACAGAGCAGAAATCCCTGATCCACCGGTTGTAAATGACCTTGTGAAAGAATACCAGGGTAAAGAAGCTATTGCAATGGGTGAAGAATTTGATCCTTCCCCTGAAAACATCGAATCCAGAACGGAAAAGGTTATCAATAAAAGTGATGTGGACTATGCATTGCTTACAAAAGAAACCAGAGGAGATGCAGTCGTAGCACGAATCAGCCTTCGATATGGCGATCTTGAATCGTTGAAAGGCAAACAAAACATCGGGTCAATCACTGCAAGCATGTTGGATAAAGGAACTCAAAATTATTCCAGACAGCAAATACAGGATAAACTGGATGCTTTGAAAGCTGTAGTTCGGATCAGCGGGTCAGCAACGGGCACTTCAGTTCGTATTGAAACTGAGCGTAAAAATTTGCCTGAAGTCATGGACTTGGTCATGGATATGTTGAAAAATCCGACTTTCCCGGCCGAAGAATTTGATAAGTTGAAGGAAGAAAACCTCGCTTATTATGAGTCACAAAAGTCAGAACCAACTGCCTTGGCCAATATCAAATTTTCAAGGTTGATGAATCCTCATCCAAAAGATCACCCTTCTTACACGATGACTTTCGATGAAGAAATTGAAAGTCTTGAAAATATGAAGCTGGATGAAATCAAATCTTTCTACAATAATTTCTACGGTGCCAATAATGCAACAGTAGCAGTAGTTGGAGACTTTGATGATAAGCAGATGGAAGAGATGATTAAGTCAAACCTTCAGGGGTGGAATAGCAAGGCAAAATATGCACGCATTAAAAGCGAGTTCAAAGAGGTGGAAGCCGCTAATGAAATGATCAATACGCCTGACAAGGCAAATGCTATGTTTTTTGCCGGACAGAAAGTACAAATGCGCGATGATAATCCTGATTATGCTGCCATGATTATGGGTAATTTTATGTTGGGAGGTGGATTCCTTAATTCACGCCTTGCTACCAGAATCAGACAGCAGGAAGGATTGAGCTATGGCGTTGGCTCCTGGTTCAATGCTGACGAGCAGGATGATGTTGCTATGTTTGGTTCATATGCTATTTATGCACCTGAAAACGTGCAGAAGCTGGAAGCAGCATACAAGGAAGAGATTCAAAAAGTGCTTACAGAAGGTTTTACTGCTAAAGAATTGGAAGACGCTAAAAATGGTTGGTTGCAGCAACAGGTTGTAAACCGCTCTCAAGACAGCCGATTGGTAGGACAATTGAACTCCAACCTTTACCTGGGCAGAGACATGATGTGGGATAAGAAGTTGGAAGAAAGTGTACAAAATCTCACCGTTGAAGATATCAATAAAGCTTTCAAAAAATATATCGACTTGGACAAATTCATTTTTGTAAAAGCCGGAGACTTTGAAAAGCATTTTGGTGTTTCGAAGCCTTAGGGGCTATTAGCTATTAGCTATTAGCTTTTTGCTATTGGCTTAAACGGGCAACTTGCGTTCGCAAGTTGCCCGTTTTTTGGTCTTTGGACTTTGGACGTACATCGTAAACTGTAACTCGTAAATATCTTTCATCTACTATCCAAATTCTTCCCTCTTAAATCATGAATTCTTAATTCATGTACTCAATCACCCCCCAACC
>JAGQWW010000059.1 GCA_020436955.1 Saprospiraceae bacterium
ATGGTATCCGTGGCCAGGTGAAATTTGAAGGAGAGGAGGAGCATCTCAGTACCGTTGCGGATAAAATGTCGGAATATAAAATTCCAGCCTTATCCCTTACTATTATGGAAGGAGGCCAAATTGCCTGGTCAGCAACGTACCATAATCCAGCCTTCCCAACTGAGGAGGGATTGGATTGCAATAGCCTCTTTCAAGCTGCTTCCTTATCCAAACCCGTGACATTTATGGCAGCGCTACGGATGCATGCTGGCGGAGCGATAAACCTGGATGAAAACGTAGAAAACTATTTGAAAGAATATAAACTTCCAAAGGGAAAACAAACACCTGAAAATCCTGTAACACTACGAAATATCTTTTCACACACGTCGGGCCTGACACCGGGTGGATATGAGGGATACCCAAAAGATCAGCAGATGCCTTCTGATATAGCTGTTTTGAAAGGCAGCGAAGGTGTGAATTCTCCTGCCATAGAAGTGATCAATACGCCAAATGAAGTACTTGCCTATTCCGGCGGTGGTTATACACTGGCTGAACTGGCACTGCAAGATGAGTTAGGAGACAGCTTTTCCAACATTATGGAAAAATGGATTTTAAAGCCAGTTGGAATGAATCATGCTGAATTCACTCAACCTATGACTGCTTCAGCATCCAAAAAAATTGCAAACGGATACACTACAGCAGGTGAAATGATAGACGGTGGTTGGAAAAACCATCCCGAACAAGCTGCTGCAGGGCTTTGGAGTACTTCCACAGATTTGGCCCTTTTCCTTATAGAAATATATAAGGGTTATAATGGAAAGAGCACCGTTTTCACCCAAGCAGACATACAAGGCATCCTGGCTCAGGAAAGGGATATGCTGGTATACGGATTCATTGTCAACAAGACAGAGGATAATGATATCTCCATTACGCACTATGGTGGAAATGCAGGCTACAGAACTGGAATGACGATTAGCCTTACTACCGGCAACGGTTTGGTGTATTTAATCGATTCTGACAACGGAGGGTCCCTTGGAAATGAGTTGCTTTTATCGGCGGCAAGGGTTTACGATTGGCCCTTTTTCCAGCAAACAGCGGTAGTTAGAGCTGCCACGGTTCCAATTGATTTAAAGGTGTTGGAAGGTGACTACAAATGGAATAACCAGGTAGACCTAAAAATTCAGTATGACGCTTCCAAGGACAAGATTTCGATGTTTTTTCCAAACGGAGATGCATATGAACTTACACCGATAGAAGGAGATGGATTTTCTTTAATTCACGAAGGAACCGGCGTCCGGGTGACCTTTACAAAAGAGGACAACTACCAGTCATTTTCATTATATGGGCAGACAGCGGTGAGGATATAAATCCCAAACACCTTGGGAGGTAAAACCAAAACCATTGAATGTCCAACGAATCTTACATTCCAAATACCATTTCATATCAAGTTGAATTTCAAGGTCATCAACTTGATACCGTTTATGGACCGTTCCTGCTTCATTCCTTCCCAAAAACCAATTTATTCCTTATTTTGCTTACATTAAACAAAACCCATATATCAAAATTGATGTAGGGACCCTGTTAGCCCATTGAAAGAAGAATTCCATGAGAATACTTTTAAGCACCATTGCCCTATTTGTAATCCAACTATCCACCCAAGCACAAACCAACATTGATTCATTATTTGCTGTCTGGCAGGACCCGTCCCAATCGGATTCCTTGCGCGTAGATGCGTTTGACGAATATATCTGGGAGGCCTATTTGTTTTCAGATCCTGACTCTGCTGCCATCCTTGCTTCACAGTTGATTGAATTTGCCAAAGAAAAACATTTCCCGAAAGGGCATGCCCTGGGACTTAATGCCATAGGTATTTCTTACGATGTTAGAGGTAATTATCCGGCTGCACTTGACTACTATCAACAAAGTCTGGAAGTATTTGAAAGAATGGGCGATAAAAATGGAACGGCAGGGGCACTGGGCAATATCGGCATCATTTTCATGGGCCAGGGGAATTATCTGAAGGCTATAGACCATCTAACTCGATCGTTGAAGAGTTTTGAACAAATTGGGAATAAAAGAGGAATGGCCAATGCCCTGGCCAATATAGGTGTCATTTACGAATATCAGGATGACCTGGAAGAAGCTTTGAATTATTATACCCGGGGCAAAACCCTACATGAAGAGATGGGCAACCTTCGTGGCCAGGCTATTGCACTAACCAGTATAGGTGGCGTTTATTCTTCAAAAGGAGAATACGGGAAAGCGCTCGATTGCTATATCCAGAGTTTAGGGCTGGTAACCCAATTTGAAGATAACCAGATGGAGGCCAACATTTTGGCCAACATCGCCAACAACTATCAGAATAAAAAGGACTATGACAAGGCACTGGATTTCCATTTACAGAGCTTGGATATCAAGGAAGAAATAGGCGATCAAAAAGCGCTGGCCTATACACTTTTCAAGATAGGAAATATCTATTTGGAAAAGCAAGACTACAATAAAGCCATTAAGTATTGTGAAAGAAGTTATGATAATGCAAAAGCCATAGAAGTTTGGGAAGAACAGAAATCTGCTTGCCAATGCTTGTATGATGCCTACAAAGCCATTGGGCAGAGCAACAAAGCCTTGCTGTACATGGAACAAATGCGTGTTGCAGAGGATAGTCTTCAGTCAGCCGCTACTTCTAAAAAACTACAAGAGATGGAATTTGCCAAGCAGGTTTTGGTAGATAGCCTTGCTGCTGTGGAGAAAGAACGTCAGATGGAAGAAGCGCATAAAGAAGAAGTGCGGAAGAAAAACCAGACCCGCAATATGTTAGCCGGAGGTGGATTATTACTTTTAATATTGGCCGGAGGTATTTATAGCAGACTTCGGTTTACCCGAAGAGCCAAAGCCATCATTGAAAAAGAAAAGGACCGCTCTGAAAATCTTTTGCTCAACATATTACCGGCAGATATAGCTGCTGAATTGAAAGAAAAAGGTAGGGCCGATGCACGAGATTTCGAGACCGTCAGTATCCTGTTTACTGATTTTAAAGGATTCACTGCAGCCAGTGAAAAACTCACTGCCCATGAATTGGTCAGTGAAATCAATGCATGTTTTGAAGCCTTTGATGGCATCATAGGAAAATACGGTATAGAAAAAATCAAAACCATCGGCGACTCTTACATGGCAGCCGGCGGTCTTCCGGTTCCTTCAGATACTGCAGTAAAAAATACCGTTTTAGCTGCGCTTGAAATGCAGGACTTTATAAAAAAACGGAAAGTTAAATTGGATGCTTCCCATACGCCATGTTTTGAGATGCGGGTAGGTATACACACCGGTCCGGTGGTAGCAGGTATTGTCGGTGTAAAAAAATTCGCTTATGACATCTGGGGAGACACCGTCAATACTGCCAGCCGCATGGAAAGCAGCGGTGCTGTAGGCCAGGTGAATATCAGCCAATCTACCTATGAACTATTGAAAGACGATCCTGATTTCAAATTTGAAAACCGGGGAAAAGTACAGGCAAAAGGTAAGGGAGAAATGGAGATGTATTTTGTATCCAAGAATTAATTTGTGTTTTTATTGCTAATTTTCAGGATGAAATTTATTAAACGCACATTCCTAGTTCTTCTCTCCCTTCTAGTTCTTTTGGTCATTACCGCTGCTGTCATTATTTGGATGGATAACCTGAGTACAAATTATCTTTCCATTGATAAGGACGACACTAGTACCCGCAATACCTATCTTCTCACCAATGTCCATGTTATTCCTATGCATGAAGACACGGTACTTGCCAATAAAATGGTGCTTATAAAAGATGGAATCATTGCGGAGGTTGCAGACCATATTGAAGCACCTGGCGTTGAAGTCTTGGATGGTCTACAAAAGTATCTGGCTCCCGGGCTTATCGATATGCATGTACACGTTTGGGACGAATATGAATTGGGCGTTTATCTGGCCAATGGGGTGACAGCCATCAGGAATGTATGGGGTATGCCTATGCATTTGCGGATGAAAGACGCCATCAACAAGGAAGAGATGTATGCGCCAGCCTTTTTTACCACTGGTCCCAAATTGACAGGACGAGAATTTATAGGTGATGACAATTTAAACCTTAGCAATCCGGAAGAAGCTGCAGCAAAAGTAGCGTCCTATAAGGAAAGAGGCTATGATTTTATCAAAACATACTACGGATTAGAGCCGGATTTATTTGATGCCATCATAACCCAGGCAGAAAAGTCTGACATGGATATTGTTGCCCATCCATCCCAAAAGGTGCCCTTTTCCTACCATACAAATCCTCAAATCAAATCCATCGAACACGCTGAAGAGATCACTCAGACTGCCTTGCAATTTGATTTGGACACCCAAAAATTACAACTGGTTATTGATACGATTGCTGCTGCGTCACATTTAAGTTATTGTCCAACCATGGTGGTATTCAACAATATCTATCAAATGTTGATGCATGATGACATGTTGGCATCCGGTGACCTGTTATACATCAATCCGCTGATAAGAAAGGTTGATAGCGAAAACCAATTTAACCGTTGGTCCAACGCCAAACGAGAAGATCCTCAAGTAGTCGACCGGATAAAGGCACAGCATGATTTCCATTTACTGGTGGTCCAAAAATTACATGATGCCGGTGTCAATGTAATTTGCGGCACCGATGCAGGAATTGGCGTTACGCCACCAGGATCTTCAATTCACAAAGAATTGGCTTTTTATAAGGAAGCAGGCCTTTCCAATTATGAGGTTTTACAAACTGCTACGGTCAATGCAGCAAAGACTCATGCCATTATGCATAGCCTGGGTACCATTGAAAAAGGAAAAGTGGCGAACCTGCTTTTGTTAGAAAACAATCCTTTGGAATCCTTGTCGACCTTGAGAAATCCTTCCGTTGTCTTTATTAATGGCCGAAAACTGGATCGTAAGACCTTGGATGGGTTTAATGAAAAGGCAGCAAACAGGGAAAATTTAATAGCTTCAGGTTTTCGGTATTTGGAGAATCTTGTAGTTGAAAAATAAGTAGGATTTTCAGGATGGGAGGAAATTAGAATTAAGGGATTGTAGGTTTATTATTTTGATTTATTTCAAAAAATAGCTTTATCTGTTACTTACTCTCTTCATTAATAAAGCATGAAACGGAATATTATACTAAGTCTTGGATTTGCACTCTTGTTATTAAATTGCGGTCACACTGGTGATCAAGTAAAAAAAACTCATCCTATTTCTGAAACGGTTACTAGTGAAACAAATTCTGCCACTCCGGCCTTGGAATCGGGATCCATCCCTTTTTCCCTCCCTGATACAATAAGGATAAATGACACTGTTTCCTTGAAATTGACTCCAATGAAACAGGAAGATTATTTAGCCTTTCCAAACACAAACAATTTTGATGCATTGTTGGACAGCTTTTGCCATGATGAACAGAACAAGTATTATTACCATAATTTAACTCCTTGTGGATGGGATATAGAAAAGTATTTAATCGCTACATCCAAAGGATTAGTAAAACGAGAAAAATCGAAATTGGCAATTCAAACTACCTTGAAAGGAAAATTGACTTTTGAAGAAAATGTAAGGGATACAATTAGATCTTCAGGTTATAAATTCAACCAATATTTAGATAAGGCGGGCTATTACCTTATTGAGTTTCATTCGTTCGAAGCTTGCCCTGAATTTTTTCTAATTAATTATCACAGTGGTGAAAAATTACGTTTTTCAGGGTATCCTTTCTTTTCTCCTGATGAAACCCAAGTATTGGTTGCTGATTATGATTATGGTTTAGGATGGTGTACCAATAGTTTTTCCTGGTGGAAATTGGTAAACAACAACTGGGTTGAATCAGTTAACTACAAGCCAAATAATTGGGGTATTGAAGATGCAAAATGGATCAATGAAACAACCGTGGTTGCCAGGATCGGATATATTACAAACCGAAAGAACCCGGGTGAAGAAAAGTTTTTTGTAAGAATGGAGATGGTGGGAAATAACAATACAAAGAAATAAAAGTCCCATCCTTCCCAACTTTTCATCCTCTAATCCGCATTTGCAAATCAAACCTATATTGCAAATCGCTTCCATTTATTTCTGAGTTTGCTTATTTCCTATTTTTACTACCATTCTAGCATCGCCATAAAACCTATATTTTGACTCATCATTTATTTACCATTCTCATTTCCATTTTCACAATAGGGATAGTTGCTTGCAACGAACCAAAAAGTGAACAAGAAAACGAAAGGACCGGAAATTATGTAGGCAATTTTAAACACGGGGATTTTTCTGACGAGATTCAAATCACGATTGAGAAAGACTCCACCGGCTACCTTGCTTTCTTTTCCAGTCTTGCCCAAAATGCTAACAGGATTCCGTTACAATCAGTAATGGTTGTGGAAGATTCGATTAACTTTCATTTGCAGAGCGACTTTTTCAAATATACTTTTAAAAATAAATGGTCCGATAACAATTCGCTGTTGAAAGGCTCACTTAGTGTTGATACCGTGACGGTTTCGTACACATTGAAAAAGGAAGGCAATAATGATAATGGTTCTCCTGGAAAAGAGGGTATATCTTTCAAATCCGATGGCTTAACCTTGCATGGTACCATCTGGCAACCCATTAATAAAAACAACCGAGCCATAATTATATTGACTTCTTCCGGCAATGCTGACAGAAGTGCTTCCAGGGCCGAGGCAATCCAATTTGCAAAAATGGGTTTTACTACCTTCCACTATGACAAGCGTGGAACAGGGAACTCCGGAGGCGACTGGTCGTCTGTCACCATGAAAACCCTTCTTGCAGATGATATGAATGCTATTCAATACTTTTCGAGACAAACAAACATACCGCTAGAAAATATTGGAATTAAAGGGAGTAGCCAGGGCGCGGCCAAAGTACCATATATTCTTACCGAGATGCCTGCATTGCAATACGGAATTGTAGTAAGTTGTCCGGGCAGCTCGCTGTTGGAGAGTGATTTGAATTATTGGAAAAACAGTAATGCTGAACTGCCAAAAGAAGACTTGGAGGAAGCTGCTGGTTTACAAAAAAAGGTTTTTGAATTTATAGCCGGAAAAGTTTCCAAAGGGGATCTGGAAAACGAAATCAAAGCAAAGCAAACAGCACGATGGTTTGAAAATGTCTGGATACCCAACCTGGATGAAACTTCATTGGATCCTAAACTACTCTATGATCCTATACCCTATTTCCAAACGACTAAACAGCCCTTGTTAATAATTGAAGGCTCCAGCGATGAAATTATTCCCTCCAATAGTGCAGCTGTGATTGAAAAAGCCCTGGAACAAGCCGGTAATACTCAATGTAAAATTGTCGGCCTGGAAGGCGCTTCTCACTCCATGTATTTTGTAGGTCAAAGTGATTTCCCATATTGGTCCAAGATTCATCCGGATTATTTTCAAACGATTGAAAATTGGGTAAAGACCGTGGTAGATTAAGCACAATCAAGCAACCCTTTTTCAAAGACCTGATTTTTCCTTACATTGGTAATATTGGTTTTATCATTTGAATGAAAATCAACGTTTTCTATTCATCTCCTCCCTTTAATCCTACATTATGAAAAATTTGACTTTTACCATTTTGATCCTGGCTTTCCTTTTTATTTTACATAGCTGTAAAGAAGAGCATTCGGTTAATGATAATGCAAAGACATCTGATGCGGAAATGATTGAGATTATTACAAAAGAGGTGGATAGTTTGTACAAAGTTTATGAGCGATTTGATTACGGCTGGATGGAATTCTTTGCCGAAAATTATGCAGCCATTTATCCTGATTCAAAGGTGCAACACATGACCCGGGACTCTTTAATTTCGCAATGGAAACGCATTTATTCCAAGTATGAAGTACAGTTGTTGGACCGAGGAAGGCCCACCATCATCCCTTCAGAAGATATGGCCATTTCTTACAATACCTTTCATGAGATTTTCATCAACAAAGAGACAAGAGACACTTCAGATAACACTGGCACCTATATCGTAACCTGGAAAAAACAAGCGGATGGATCATGGAAAATTGTCTTTGAGACATTGCAGAACCATGAGTAATCTAATTTTCCTTAAAAAAGAAATGGATTGGCTCTCCCACAAATCCATTTCTTTTTACCTATCATATTATTGAAAAAATCTGGTTTAATCTTCCACACATCGACAGGAAAAAGCATCTGCCTTTCCGTACCAGGAACGACTGATTTTCGCACCATTTCGGGAGACATCCCTATCCCAAACTCCACAATCTGAAAATCCTGTAGCCTCACTTGAGCTCCAAAACCATCCAATATCATTGATGGTACCAAAAGTGCCATCATAAAATCTGGCCCCTGCAATTAACGCATTGAAATCAGCACTACCACAAATGATGTCACCAGGGGTGGTACAATTACCGGCAGTTTTTAATTTGTCGCCTTCATTGGTGCCCCGATATCCGGTTTGACCGGCAGCATATGCTGTCATACCCAAAGCTACTTCGAGGTCTTTCCATTCCTGATCAGTTGGTATGTGCCAACCATCCGGGCAAATTCCCTGAGCACCCGGTGTGGTGGTGTATCCCATCATTTCGTCCCAGGCATATAATCCGCCATACAAATCACAATTAGCCGGATTGTTATCATAGCAATACTTTTCCAGGATTAGGTTATTTGTAGGATTGGTTGGATTCAAATCGCCCGGACAGTTATTAAAATTCATTGGATCCACATAGTCACTTGCTATCATGGTGCCAATGTTCAGATTTTTCGCCATCCAGCGTTTGCCACCAATTACAACAGTTGGATAGGTCTGTCCGTCTCTTGTGTCGACTAAAATTTCACTCTCATTTTCTTTGCAAATACAATTTTCGTCAATGACTGAGGACTGACCGGATGCATTCGTACAGACATCGCCAACGTTCGCTTTTAAATCAGGACAGTCATATTTATCATTACACGCTCCTGAACCTACCAGCATGGTAAACAACCCTGCCAATACGATAGCAGTATAAAGTGATCCGATTATTGCCTTTAGGGATTTCATTTGAGTTGTTTTTTTTAAAAAAAACCACGATTAGAGAAAACCGGAAAAGTCAATAAATCTTTAAAGAAATAAGGAGTTTTAAAAGAACCCAGGTCATCTATACCCTTTGGAGTTGGTATTTTTTATCAGTGTCCTACCTTAGGCTCCAATCTGAAGACAAAAACCTGGGCAAGATGGATTCAAAGGGCAAAATGTTTCCTATTTATTTTTTCAATCTGGCATTTCACCGACCTTCAATATCATTTAAACGAGGTATTTTTCTGACCTTGTTTAAATAAGCAGGTAAAGTATTAATAAGAGGAATGAATACCATGCAATTTCATTTTAGGAAGGGCGACGATAAGGACAAAGAGCACCTACAGGCATTGGGGCTCATGGCATATGGCCAGCATAAATCAGCAATGTCCCCGGAAAACTGGGCAACCTATTATGCTTTCATGTCCAATCCGGAGACCTTTACTTATCTGATGAAAACTTCCACCTGCTTTCTTTGCGAAACGGATAACCAAATAATAGGCATGGCTTTCCTGGTTTCTAAAGGTCATCCAACGGAGATGTTTGATGCCAATTGGAGTTACATCAGAATGGTAGGGGTCCATCCGACCTTTGGAGGAAACGGCATCGCTAAAAAACTAACCCAACTTTGTATAGAGCATGCCCAAAATACCGGTGAAAATTTCGTCGCCTTGCACACCTCAGAATTCATGCATGCAGCCAGGCATATTTATGAAAAAATGGGATTTAAGAAATTCAGGGAACTCCAACGTTACGGAAAGAGGTACTGGGTGTATCTGATGGAAGTATGATTGCAACCGCTTGATTAGAATATTTTTATCAAACAAACCTTATTAAAACTTAAATTGATTTACTTTTAAATTGGATACCAAAAGTTCACTTTTTATCAGGAAGCTAAAATTCGAAAAAATGAAAACCCTACTCTCTATACTACTACTCCTAATAGTCGCTTGCAAAGACCCGGGAAATATCGACAAAATTGAAGATCCTGCAGTACTTACAGCCAGGTTTTATGAAGGTTTGCTAGGTGATTATACCGGCATTTGTATTTATCAAAGTACAGATTACTTTCCTATGACTGGTCAAATAATTACAACCAGGGATACTTCCAATAATGCAACCTTACGGGTAGATTCAATTGTAAACGAAAGTGTTTATTACGAAGCCTTTTGCTCCAATGATATATTCACTTCTTTAGGTTTGAATGGCGAATTTGAGATCAAAGACACCATCGAATTTGGTACCGGAGGAGGAAGATATTTTGAATACATTACCTTTTATCCGTTAGAGAAAAAGGTTACCACCTATTCCGCATCCTATACTACCAGTCCTGCCAACAGCAAATCTTATGGCACTTTTTACAAGGTTGAGTAAATAAAATCCTAAAGAACATATCTCTCAGTCAATTTATTCCTAAAGAAGATCCATTTTAAACTAATAAATACCTACATTTCATACCTATAAGCTTCACCTCAAATCATGCTTTAGAATGAAAGCAGTACTTCTTTCCTTCGCTACCCTTTTTCTTCTTTTTGGTTGTACCAAAAATGATGGAAACAATCCTGAAATAACGTATGGTAAAAATGATTTTACCACCACAGTAGATGGCATTGAAAGGGAGTATATTGTCAGTGTGCCCCAAGGTTATGATGCCAAAACCAATATCCCGGTAGTTTTCATGTTGCATGGTACCGGTGGCGATGG
>JAGQWW010000005.1 GCA_020436955.1 Saprospiraceae bacterium
GGACTGTTCCTGGTGAGAAGTTTAGCCGCTCAGACATCATTCGTTCTCAACGTGAGATTGTAAATCTGGGCTATTTCAACCCTGAAAATCTGGGTATCAACACCCCGGTAAATCCACAAAGAGGAACGGTAGATATCGAATACACCGTTGAAGAAAAACCTTCCGACCAGCTGGAACTATCTGCAGGTTGGGGTGGACTTGGCCGTGGTGTGATTGGAACTTTAGGGGTTGCATTCAACAACTTCTCTTTAAGAAATATTGATAATCCTGAGACTTGGAGTCCGTTGCCACAGGGGGATGGCCAAAGATTCTCTGTTCGTGCTCAAACAAATGGTCGCTTCTTCCAATCTTATAATTTCTCATTTACTGAACCTTGGTTAGGTGGTAAAAAGCCAAATTCCTTTACAGTTGCCGGCTTCTATACCCTGCTAACTACAGGTTTGAGTACCGCCAGTGACAACTATGGTAAATTTGATATCGCCGGATTAACTGTTTCACTGGGTTCAAGATTGAAATGGCCGGATGATAACTTCGTCTCTTCAACAGCACTTAACTTGCAGCGTATTGGTCTGAATAACTGGTACAGGGCATTGTTTATCACAGACGATGGTGACCTGGTTGACAATGGTGAATATTACAATTTCAGTATCAATCAAACTTTTTCCAGAAGTACCATCAACGATCCGCTTTTCCCACGTAACGGTTCAAGAATCTCCTTATCCGGTCAGTTTACATTGCCTTATTCATTGTTTACCAATGAAAATTACGCTTTGAAAAACACCCAGGATAAATTCCGATTCCTGGAGTACCATAAATGGAAATTGAGTGCCGAGTGGTACAATACCATAGTAGATAAATTGGTATTAAAAGTTGAAGCGAAGATTGGAATGATCGGAGCGTACAACAAAGATTTAGGTATTTCTCCTTTCGAAAGATTCCAATTGGGTGGTGATGGATTGAATAACCAGTCCCTGGGTCTAAATGTTGGTACAGATATCATTTCCTTAAGAGGATATGAAATCGAAGACCTGCAAAATAACATCCGTCCGGAAATCTCATCTAATGAAGCAGTTCCGACACCAATCTATGATAAATTTACAGTGGAGTTGCGCTATCCAATTTCTCTTAACCCAAGCTCCACCATTTATGTGCTTGGTTTCGCACAGGGAGGTAACGCATGGCAATCATTTGACGATTTCAATCCTTTCGATTTGTATCGCTCTGTTGGTTTGGGTCTAAGGGTGTTCTTGCCTATGTTTGGTACCCTTGGTTTCGACTATGGTCTTGGTTTCGACAAACCTGGTCCACGCACCTTAAATAACTACGGTAACTTTAACATCGTACTTGGTTTCGAACCCGAATAAATTTCCTGAACTGGGACAAAAAAAGCGTTGCAGAAGATTTTTCTGCAACGCTTTTTTTATTTGGAAAAACTCGGGTGTAAATTTAAGCACCCAAAAAAAATCATGATGAAAACAACAGGGCTTAATCTTTCCGTTTTACTTTTTTTTGCCATTTCTACCTGGCTGCCGGCTCAGGTATCTGACAATTTTTCAGATACCGATTTAACCGACAACCCTGTTTGGCAAGGAGACCTGCAAGACTTTTTAGTCAATTCAAATGAAGAGCTCCAGTTAGCTGCTCCTGATGCCGGAGAAAGTTTGCTGTACACTACCGCCAGTTTCTTTGATTCTACCAGGTGGGACTTTTTTTTCAGATTGGAATTTGCTCCTTCAACCTCCAACCAGTTAATCATTTACCTCCAATTGGATAATCCTGACCTTGCTACCGCAAATGGTTATTTTTTAAAAATTGGAGAAAGTGGAAGTGAAGACGCTTTAGACTTTTACCGTCTCGATAATGGAACTGAAATATTTTTAACCACCGGAACTACCGGAAGTTTGGGATCCGACCCGGCAACCTGCCGATTTAGGATTACCAGAGATTTGATGGGCAATTGGACCTTCTCTACAGATTATAACGGTGGGCAAAATTTAAATCCCGAAATTTCCCTTTCCGATAACACCCATCGAATTACTGATGGATATTTTGGTGTAAGGTGCATTTACACCGACTCCCGAAAAGACAAATTCTTTTTTGATGATTTTTCAATTCTACCGATAGTCCCCGATACAGACCCACCGGTTTTATTATCAGCTTCAGCACTTGATGCAAACACGATAGAAGTAGTTTTT
Source organism: Saprospiraceae bacterium (assembly GCA_020436955.1). Classification (GTDB taxonomy): domain Bacteria; phylum Bacteroidota; class Bacteroidia; order Chitinophagales; family Saprospiraceae; genus JAGQWW01. The sequence continues at coordinate 2,196 of JAGQWW010000005.1, forward strand.
TCAGAGCCCCTGGACCCAAACCCTGCTGAAAACCCTGCGAATTATTTTATCTCAGGTGGAATTGGTAATCCAACTTCTGCGGCTTTTGCATCAGGCAATCCCACTACCCTTTTGTTGGAATTAAACGCTCCATTACAAAGTCCTGCTAACTATACGATTGAGACCAACAATATCAGTGACATTAATGGAAACGTCAGTGGTATACAAACTGCAACATTTGACTTTATTTCTATTGAAACCGCTGCTCCATATGATTTGCTAATCAATGAAATTTTAGCGGATCCAAGCCCTTCCGTTGGTTTACCCGAATTTGAATTCGTGGAGATTTATAATGCCAGTGATAACATTTTAAACCTTTCGGATTACCAATTTCAGGATGGTAGCGGAAACCCAATCTTGTTACCGGATGTTCTTATATATCCCCAAGAATATTTCATTGTTTGTGACCAGGATGTCGAAGGGCAGTTTTCACCCTATGGAAAAACAGCTTCCATCAACAATTTCCCTTCGCTCACTAATGGTGGCGAAAAACTCCAAATCACAAATCTATTCGGAGAAATCATTGATGAAGTCGAATACAGCGATGAATGGTTCGCTGACCCCAATAAAAAAGAAGGTGGTTGGACCCTGGAAAGAATCAACCCGGTATTATTTTGCCTGGGTATGGAAAACTGGTCCGAATCCGAAAACCTAACCGGAGGAACACCTGGTAGAGAAAACTCAGTCTATGATCCATTATTGGTCGTTGAAGGGCCTAAAGTCCTTAGCGTTTACCCGATATCACCAAACGAAATCAGAGTCTCCTTTAATCAAGGCATGAAAAACGGCAATGCTGAAAGTAGCCAACAATACTCCCTGGATAATGGTGCTATTATTTTGGAAGCAAGCATTTCCGGAACATCTAATCAGGATATCCTGCTAAGCCTGGATAGCAATTTAGAACCGGGCACCATATATGAATTACAAATAAACTCGCTCATTTCCAATTGCACCGATAGGTCATTGACAGGAAACACAAGCTTCCGAATTGGACTACCGGAACCCGCCCAACCAGGTGATATCCTAATAAATGAAATCCTATTTAACCCACTAACCGGAGGAGATGATTTCATTGAATTTGCCAATGTTTCTAATAAAATAATTGATCTTTCCACCCTTAGCATTGGCAATATCCAACCCGGAGATACTGATATTGAATCCATTACCCAGGAATTTTTGGTTTTCCCGGACGACATCTTTGTTTTAACTGGTTCGCCCGCAAATATTTTAAGCACTTACGAGGTGCCCTTCCCGGAAAATTTACTTCAAAATACGCTCCCCGGCTTTCCCGATGATTATGGCAATGTCACCATTGGTATTCAGGATTTGTTTGGTCTAAGGGTTTTGGATGAGGTGAATTACTCAAGTGATTGGCACCACCCGTTATTAGATGATGAGAATGGCGTTTCTTTAGAAAGAATAAGTTTACAGCAAAATGCTCAGGATGCAGCCAATTGGCAATCTGCTGCAAGTACTGTAGGTTATGCTACACCAACCGGTATCAATTCCCAACAAACCAATTTAAATACACCAATTGCAAATGATTTTGTGTTGGAACCAAGGACTTTTTCACCTGATCAGGATGGGAGAGATGACTTTTTATCCATCATCTATCAAGTTGAAAAGAACGGATATTTATGCTCAATAACAGCGTATGATATTAACGGAAATCAAATCGCTGAAATTCTAAATAATGAATTGTTAGCGTTGGAAGGGATACTAAAATGGGAAGGTCTTACTGATGACGGTGACAAAGCTCCAATAGGTATTTATGTACTACACTTCCAACTTACCCATCCGGATGGTGAAACAAGAGAATTTCAAAGGACCTGTGTAATTGCCACTCAACTCGATTAAATAAATGGTGTTTTGAACTTGATTGGGTAGATTAGCTTTCCATAAAAAAATATAGCCATGAGAGATTTTCTGAGAGTAATGTTGATGATAACCGTTTTATTTCTGGGATTCTGGATAGGAATTTCATGGAAAAACTCAGATGCTACTTTCTCTAATGAAAATATAGATTCTACAGGGGTTTACAATCAGGAAAAACTAATAAATCAACAGGAAAAAAGGACGGATCTTAAACAAGGTGAGCTTGAAACCATCCGATTATTTGAAAATGCTACCACTTCAGTTACTTTCATTACCACTATAAATCGAAGAGTAGATTATTGGACTCGCAACATTTATGAAATTCCAAGCGGCACAGGTTCCGGTTTTATTTGGGATAAGGAAGGCCACATTGTCACAAATTATCATGTTATAAAAGATGGAGATTTAGCACAGGTTACGCTTTCTGATCGTTCAACATGGGATGCAACCGTAGTGGGAGTTGCCCCGGAAAAAGATCTCGCAGTCCTAAAAATTGAAGCTCCAAAGGAATTAATGAAACCATTGCCGGTGGGAGCTTCCAATAATTTATTGGTTGGTCAAAGTGTTTACGCTATTGGAAACCCTTTTGGTTTGGACCAAACATTAACCACCGGAATTATTTCTGCCCTTGGCAGGGAAATAAAATCTGTAGCTGGAATTCCAATAAAAGATGTTATTCAAACTGATGCTGCCATTAATCCCGGAAATTCAGGTGGGCCCCTTTTAGACTCTTCCGGAAAACTCATTGGTGTCAATACAGCAATTTACAGTCCTTCAGGAGCCTATGCAGGCATTGGATTCTCCATTCCGGTGGATGTATTAGTTTGGGTCATTCCAGAACTTATCCAGTATGGTAAAATCAAAAGACCCAGCTTAGGGGTAGAATTTGCCACCACCCAACAAACCGCAAGATTGGGAATCGAAGGTGCCTTAATATTAAGTGTAGCAGAAAATGGCGCTGCAGAAAAGGCTGGAATTAGACCAACTTTCAGAAATAGGTATGGAAGAATTGAATTAGGAGATATTATCATAGGGATTGATGACCATACTGTAAGCACACCCAGCGATATGGTACTAATTTTAGAAAAATATCAACCCGGGCAAAAGGTAAACGTGAAAATAAAACGGGGTGATGAAACCCTCCAATTATCTTTAACCCTTGATCAACCACGTTAATTTTGGAATCCATCAACTTCTATATCTGGATTTGGATAGGAATAGCAATCGTTTTATTCCCCATCCAAATATTCATTACCGCTCCTTACGGTAGACATCACTCAAAAAATTGGGGACCGGAAATAGATAACAGGCTGGGATGGACCATAATGGAAATTGTATCACCATTAGTTTTCAGTTGGTTTTTCCTTAATGGAGAAGGAGAAAAAAACACGATGAGCTGGTTACTTTTTGGCCTTTGGAATCTACATTACCTCAATCGGAGTATCATCTTTCCCTGGTCTACAAACACGGAGGGCAAAAAAATGCCCGTTACGATAGTTTTATTTGCCATGTGCTTCAATCTTGCAAACGGCTTTTTCAACGGTTACATGCTGGGAAATTATAGCTGGGAGACACCCACTTTAATTATTACAGCCCTTGGATTCCTATTATTTATAGCCGGCGCATATATCAATATTCAATCTGATAAACTTTTAATCGGACTGAGAAAAGGAAGCCAAACCAAGGATTACAAAATCCCCAAAGGATTTCTTTTTGAAAAAATTTCTTGCCCAAATCACTTTGGAGAAATCCTTGAGTGGTTAGGATTTGCCCTAATGGCTTGGAATCTGGCAGCTTTTTCCTTTTTTATCTGGACCTTCTGCAATTTAAGTCCAAGGGCCATCAGTCATCATAAATGGTACAGATCCAGATTTAAAGAATATCCGGCCAATAGGAAAGCAGTGATTCCATATTTATGGTAATCCTATCGTACATCAAATCTCAAATCGATTCTGGTCCTGATAAATTCTGTTGGTGAATCACGTAATCTCCGCAATACAATCTCCAGAGAGAAATTGTCCCTTGTCAAAAATTGTTTTACATCATTCTCATTCGGAAATAGGACCAATTCTGCGCCTGCATTGATATCTACAATGTCATTGTAAAATATTTCATATTTGGTATCCGGGTCCGCTGGATCAAATATTCGTATTAATACCTCATCAATAAAATTATAGGAACTATTCGATGAAATATTCGTAAACGTGCAGGTCCTGGGCAAGATATTATCGATTTCTCCAACCGTAATATTTTGGGCATCGAGATAATCTTCAATCTGGGAATTGATATTATGAATGGTAAAATAATGGCTTTGAAAAACATTCAGACCCGCACCTATTTCAATAGTCTTATTGAGGTACGCCATCTGAAACCTTACCGGCAATCTGTCTTTTGTGCATCCGGTAATTAAAAGTCCTGCAAATAAAATCCAAGTAAAGTATTTCATACACCTTCGATAATTTCGATTTTTAGCAACTTAAACCGACTAATATTTCAAAAATTTAAAAATCTGCCTATTTTTCGGTTTATACTTTGTTTTAGAGAAAAAAATTGGCCATGGGAGTTGCAAAGGTATCAACAGTAAAGTCGCAAAACCAAATGCAAAGGTTCGTTCAACACTTATTGAACGATATTCAAGCAGTTGAATATATGCTTAACAACGATTGGTTTGAGAGCGATGTTGTCCGGATTGGCGCTGAACAGGAAATGTGCCTGGTTGATGCCAAAACTTTTAAACCTGCTACCATTAATATGCAGGTATTGGAATCAGCACAGGAATACCCCTGGCTTGATCTGGAATTAGCAAAATTTAACCTGGAGACCAACCTTACTCCGAGAGAATTTAAAGGTGATTGCCTTAGCCAGTTAGAACTGGAAAATGTTACCACCTTAAATCTTATCCGGCAAAAGTTGGAACCTTTTGGAGCAAAAATTTTATTAACAGGTATCCTTCCAACCTTACGCAAAATCGATCTGGAGATGCATAATCTTACTCCAAGACCGAGATATTTTGCTTTGATGGAATCTATTAATAAACAATTGCAAGGAAATGCTTATCAATTGCGCCTGGAAGGGATTGATGAGCTCCTTATAAAACATAGTTCTCCATTATTGGAAGCCTGTAATACCAGTTTTCAAGTCCATTTGCAGGTCGGTCCTAAGGATTTTCCTTATTTATATAATATTGCTCAGGCTTTAGCCGCTCCAGTTATGGCTATTGCCACAAATTCTCCTATCGTTTTTGGAAAAAGACTTTGGCACGAAACCAGAATCGCCATGTTCCAACAAGCATTGGATACAAGAGCGAGCCAGGAACACCTTAGAGAAAGAAGCCCAAGAGTCCACTTTGGTAAGAAATGGGTAGATGAGTCTATTTTGGAGATCTATAAAGAGGACATTGCAAGATTTAGAGTATTACTCGCCGGAGATGACGAAGAGGATTCTTTGGCATTAATCAATGATAAAAAGGTGCCTAAACTTAGGGCATTGCAGGTCCATAATTCAACCGTTTACCGCTGGAATCGTCCTTGTTATGGTATAAGTGAAAATGGAAAACCTCACCTTCGAATAGAAAATCGTGTGTTACCTGCCGGACCAACTGTTGTTGACGAGACAGCTAATGCTGCCTTCTGGTTAGGTGCCATGATAGGTATGCATGACCGCTATCGGGATATTCGAGGATTATTGTCCTATGAAGATGTTAGTGATAATTTCCTAAAGGCAGCCAAGTTTGGCGCTGATAGCCAGTTTAACTGGTTGGGTGGTGATAAAAAAATTGGTGCCTGTGACCTTATTTTGCAAGAACTATTGCCACTAGCAAGGCATGGTCTGGAAAAACAAAACGTCAATCCGGAAGACATTGATAAATACCTCGGAATAATTGAAGATCGTGCAAAGGGACATATGACAGGTGCAAGATGGCAGCTGAGAGCCTTTACCAAGCTAAAAAATAGCATTACAAAAGATGAAGCTCTCACAGTCCTCTGTTCATCCATCGTTAAAAATCAAGAGCAAGAAATTCCTGTCCATAAGTGGCCATTACCTGAACCTGTAGATCTGGATGAATACAGCCCTTCCAAACTTAAAGTGGAAGAATTTATGGAGACAGATCTTTTTACCGTTCAAAAAGAAGACCTGGTCGACCTTGTTACCGAAATGATGGATTGGACGAAAATAATATATATGAAAAAAAAAAAAAAAACTGGCAAGTTGGTGGGGCTTATCACTTCCAGATTGTTATTGAGGCATTATGCGACCAAGGATAAGCCCGGGAAAAAGAAAAAGTCATATCTCGTAAAAGATATAATGATTAAAGAACCTATTACCATCCACCCGGAATCGACCATTTTGGAAGCCATGAACACCATGCGAGATAATAAAATAGGTTGTTTACCGGTAGTCGATAAGGATGAACTCATAGGTATAATTACAGAGATGGATTTCTTACGGATTTCTTCTCGACTCATAGAAAGACTGGAAAAATAATAATCGTAAAATTTTGGATATAATCCTCCGATGCTTCATCGGGGGATTTTTTTTTGCCAACATCTCTGATTATGTCTGGCCAAATCACATTTTATCGAATGTCGATAAAAATAAATTTTTCAGAATGAAAATGTATTTCAAAAGAGGATTTCAGCCACCATACCTTTGTATTACCAAAGGCACAAAAAAGCTATAGAAAACTAAATCACTCCAAAAAACCACTGCTTTGAAAATTAAAACCATGTACGCTATAAATCCCAAGCTGTGGAGACTAAAACAAAAACACTTAAAACCATCGCTTTGAAAACTAAAACTTTTTAAAAATGAGAACCACAATTTTTGGCATAATCGCCACCCTTTCCATCGTCTTTGCAAATGTGACAATAGCACAGACCATCACTCAAAATACATTAGTAACCGTATTAGATATTGAAACGAAAGGTTTCAATCTTACCCCTTCCCAAATGGGAGATATCGTTCGAACTGAACTCATCAAAATTAAGGTCATGGAAGTAATGGATCCTTATGATGTTCAGTACCTTATGGAAAAAAATGACATCCAGGTCGAAAATTGTTATGGCAAGATGTGCCTAACAGAATTGGGTAAAAAACTCAATTCAGACAAAATGTTAACCGGTAGCGTAGAAGTCTATGGAGAAAGAATTATTGTTAACCTACGCCTCATCGATGTCGGACTTGAATCTGTTGAAAAAGCACATGTTGAAGAATTTTTAAACCTTAGAAATGAGGTTACTTCAATGGTCGGAATCACCTTGAAAAAAATGTTTGACCAGGAAGTGGACCAGACACTTTATACTACCTTGACCAAAAAGTTTGACTACGAAAATGCCATCAATACCCCTGAAGTCAACAGACTCAACCTTAGTGGACCTCGTATGGGTGTAATGGCCGCAACCGGTGATTTAGGAAAAGTTTTTCAGGCAGAAAAAAGTGAAGGAGGCTACGACCTTTATCCGGTAATCTTCCAATTTGGATACCAGTTCGAAGTTAAATATTTAAACCAGGGTGATTTTCAGGCGCTCTTCGAATTTGTACCCATCATTTCTGGTTTGGACCAGGGACGTTTTATCCCTTCCTTTTCCTTACTTAATGGACTTAGGAGCAACAAAAGTGGATTTGAGTTTGCCTTTGGCCCCATCTTCTACATGACCAAGAAAGCAAGTGGATATTACAATGCTGAAGGTAACTGGATATTGGAAGACGATTATGTACATGTACCTAATACAACCGCACCGAATTTTGAAGAAAGATTAGATAGTAGAGGAAGTATTAATGTAGCATCAAGGTTTGTATTCAGTGTGGGTAAAACCTTTAAATCAGGAACCCTTAACCTACCGGTGAATGCATTTTTCATTCCAAGTAAAGATGGTCATCGTATTGGACTATCAGTTGGATACAATGCTTCTAAGAGATAATGTTTGAATTAAAGCTGTGAAAACAAAACATCAATTAAGACCTGATAGGTCAAAAGCTGTGAAGTCTAAAACAAATTAAAACAGGAAAACAATTTTGGGCCAACAAACCCAGGAACGCTAAATTTTCAAATCCCGGCTAGCTTAGGTCGGGAATTTTTTTGTTCCTTCAAAAGAAGCCAGAAGCCTTCTCCTAGCTCCCGGTATCCTCCCCTTCAACTGCAGCTTCCAAAAACTGCATTTCATACAATTCACGGTAATGTCCATCATCTTTGGCTAGTAGTTCCTCATGTGACCCAAATTCTAATACCTTACCTTTTTGGAGTACAAGGATGTTATTTGCATGGCGAATCGTAGACAAACGATGGGCAATAATAATGCTGGTTCTTTTATCTATTAACTTTTCTATCGCGTATTGAATAATACTTTCAGTCTCCGGGTCAATGCTGGAAGTAGCCTCGTCCAAAATCAAGATATCCGGATCAAATACCAACGCCCTAACAAAGGAAATTAATTGGCGCTGTCCCATTGAAAGTGTTGCACCCCGTTCCATCACCTGATAGTCATAACCACCTGGCAATTTTTGGATGAATGAATGTGCACCAATTGCCTTCGCTGCTTCTTCCACTTTTTCTCTACTAATGGACTGGTCTTTCAAGGTAATATTTTCAAAGACAGAACCGCTAAATAGAAATACATCCTGAAGCACAATGGCCAGCCTTTTCCTTAAATGATGAAGCTCATAATCCTTAATATCTGCACCATCAATGGAAATTTGTCCCTTTTGAATATCATAAAATCTGTTCAGCAAGTTGATAATCGTCGATTTTCCGGATCCGGTACTTCCAACGATAGCCAGCGTCTCATAAGGTTTTATTTCAAAGCTTACATCTTTAAGTACATAATCAACATCGTTGTAAGCAAAATTCACTTTGTCAAATACGACATTACCCTTTAAATTTCCACTGGCGATACTTCCTTTATTTTCAATCTTATCATCCTTGTCCAATAAGTTAAACACACGCTCTGCTGCTACCAATCCCATTTGAAGGGTATTGAATTTATCTGCAAGCATGCGGATTGGTCTGAATAGCATATCGAGATACAAGGGAAATGCAATAAGTGCTCCTAACGTTACTACCCCGTCTAAAACACCTCTGGCACCCCACCATACCATAAGACCAAGTGAGGCTGCTGAAATGATTTCAACTACTGGGAAAAAGATTGCATAGTATAAGATAGAATCCAGGTTCGCCTGGGTATACTCTCGATTAATTTTATTAAACTTTTGTAGTTCCTCCTTTTCTGCATTAAATATCTGCACGATACGCATACCGGTTATTCGCTCTTGCAAAAAGGCATTCATTCGTTGAATTTGTGCTCTGACACTTTGAAAAGAAACCTTTACTTTTTCTTTAAAAATATAACTCGCGACCAACAAAAAAGGCATGGTGGTAAGACATATCAATGTCAATTGCCAACTGGTTGTAAACATGACACCTAACACAACAAAGAGGGTCAGCAAATCTGCAATGATAGTAATAGCGCCTTGGGTAAATACCGTATTGATGGTTTCTATATCATTGATGGTCCGGGTAGTAGAAGTACCGATGGGCGTAACATCAAAATATCGAAGCTTTAAATCAGTAATATGATCAAAAACCTTTTTTCTTAGGTCCCTGATAACTGATTGGCCTAACCAGGAAGTGGAAAAAATAAAGAAATACCGAATAGCTGCTTCCAAAATTAATACCCCAAATAATACCAGTGCGATCTTGGTCATGCCGGACACATCACTTTTAAAGATGTATTCATCGACCATATATTGCACTAATCTGGGACGCAAAACCGCTACCGGAGCCAGCACAATTGCCAAAAATGCTGAAAAAATAAAAATGGACTTATACGGCTTAGCCTGGCGCAAAACCCGCATTAATAGGTAAAAGTCAAATTTATTTTTGCTCATATGCGGTAAACAGGTAGGTTTTGTGATAAGTCTGTACCTTTATTTTTCGGACAAAGGCAAACTAAAGGCTGTAAACAAATATCACATTCAATAGTTCCCTTCGTAAATGGAATAGGAAAATTTATTCAAAAGTATCAATAATTTATAAGTCCTGTCATGCAATCATTTTATACGCTCAAATGGCTCGTTATAGTAAGTCTTTTAGGTTTTGCAGCTTGTTCTCCCAAACCATCAGGCCTTTTTATAGCAGAGAAACTTCCCGCGGCTCCAAATTATGCAGATACTAATGCCTGGGCAGCTTTGCCATTTACAAAAGATTCAGCTGATATAGCTCCCAAAGGACTCCAAAATAGGCAGGATGTAGCAGCCGTTGATGTGTTTTTCTTATACCCAACCTCCTATACGGGAAAGGCAGGTGAAAATGAATGGAACGCGGCAATTGACGATCCTAAAACTGCAAACAAAACAGATAGGACGAGTATTAAATTTCAATCCTCAATTTTTAATGGTGCTGCAAGAGTATATGCACCTCGCTACAGACAGGCCCACTTGTATTCCTTTTTTACTGAAAAAGATAAAAGAGCTGCTGCCGATGCATTGGCCATTGCATACCAGGATGTAAAAGCAGCATTTGAATATTACCTGGAGCATTATAACCAGGGAAGGCCAATAATTATTGCCGGACACAGCCAGGGGGGACTACATGGAAGAACACTTTTGAAAGAGTATTTTGATGGCAAGCCATTGCAAGATCAACTTGTCGTTGCTTATTTAGTAGGATATCCGGTCATGAAAGATCAATATGACAATATTCCGGTTTGTGAATCAGCAGAGCAAACCGGATGCTTTTGTTCCTGGAGAACCTTTAAAACAGGATATACTCCTAAAAAAGGATTAATGGGTGATTCAGTTGCGGTAGTAAATCCACTCAATTGGACTACTTCAAAAGAACCAGTTGCCAAATCTGAAAACAAGGGCGCTATTATTACTGATATTGATAAAATCCAACCTGAAAATGTAGGAGCTCAAATTGAAAATGGTTTGCTATGGACCAACAAACCTAAATTTCGTGGTAGCATCTTTTTTTGGACAAAAAACTACCACCCGGGTGATTTTAACTTGTTTTATATGAACGTCAGGGAAAATGTAGAAGCCAGAGTCAAGGCTTATTTGCAACAAAAAAATTAAAAGGTTTGCAAGGATACGAGTTTGGAATACTCCCCACCCTGCTCTATTAATTCGTCATGGGTACCTCTTTCCAAGATTTGTCCTTCATGCAATACAATAATCTCATCTGCATGCTGGATGGTCGAAAGACGGTGGGCAATCACCAATGAAGTTCTGTTCTTAAGCAATTCCAATAAGGCAGCTTGTACCAGTTTTTCTGACTCCGAATCAAGGGCCGAAGTAGCTTCATCTAATATCAGGATAGGAGGATTTTTCAATACTGCCCTGGCAATAGTGAGTCTTTGTCTTTGACCACCGCTCAGTTTCATCCCCCTGTCTCCTATATTCGTCTGATAACCATTTTCTGTTGCGAGGATAAAATCATGCGCATTCGCAATTTTGGCAGCTGCTTCAACTTGCTTTTGATTTACCCCTTCCATACCAAATACGATGTTGTTATAAATGGAATCGTTAAAAAGAATAGCCTCCTGAGAAACGATACCTAAAAAGGATCGCAATTGATGCAAGGTCATTTGTCTCACATCTACACCATCAATTAAAATGCTTCCCTCCTTTACATCATAAAAGCGTGCTAATAAATCGGCCAGTGTAGATTTTCCTGCGCCGGAACTCCCAACTAATGCAACAGTTTTACCTTTCGGAATTTTTAAATTGATACCCTTTAGCACATATCCATCATCCTTCCGATAATAAAAGGAAACATTTTCGAATGCTACCTCATTTGAAAAGGCTGTCAATTCCAGAGGTTGTTCCGGTTCTGTTATTGGATTTTCTGCATCTAAAATTGCTTCGATTCTTTCAACTGCTGCAAGCCCCTTTCGAACAGAATAAGAAGCTGCTGACAGTCTTTTGGATGGTTCGATTACACTAAAAAATGCATACAAAAAGGCCAAAAAAGAAGCTACATTCAGATCACCGGATTGAACTTCGGTAAATCCATACCATATCAATACGGTCACAACCGATACACCAAGGAATTCGGACATGGGTGAAGAGAGGTCATTTCGCCAGTTAATCTTATTGAGCAATCTTAGGTATACATTATTTTCTTCCCGAAACTTGCCGGATTGGTAAGGTTCGGCATTGAACCCTTTTATAATTCGAAGTCCACCCAACGTCTCTTCCAACATGGAAACAATCAGTCCTAATTGAGTCTGTACGGCTCTGGATTGTTTTTTTAGTGCCCTCCCAATTCCACCAATAACAACTGCTGTAAATAGAATTAATACAATTACAAATAAGGTAAGGGTTGAACTCAAATAAAGCATCAGCGCCAGCGATCCTAATATTAGTAAGGGCTCTCTAACTAGTGTTTCCAGAATTCTTAGCACACTAAATTCAATTTCCTGGACGTCAGCCACCATTCTGGACATAAGGTCACCTTTTCTTTCTTCTGAAAAGTATGATAAAGGCAACACCAAAATCTTATTGTAAAGTTGGCTTCGGATATCTCGTGCAATTCCGTTTCTAACGGGAACCATAAAGTATAAGGAAAGATAACGGAACAGATTCTTTAAAAAGTAGATAACCACAATGGAACCACATAACCAAATCATGGCATTGACCTTTCCCTGGTCAATAATTATCTGGCTAAGTTGGTAATTGAAAAGATGAACCAAGGTATCGGCGTCCCATGCAAAAGCAGGTTTTTCGGTTACCAGCTCTTTTTGGTCCAATAGGATCTCCAAAAAAGGAATCAATACAGGAATACTAATTATGGAAAACAGCACCATAAAAATGTTGCTGATGATATGTAAGCTTACATATCCCCTATAATTCTTTAAAAAACCCAGCAATCTTGAAATCTTCTGCATATGGCAACAAAGTTGCGAATAAAAAAGCAATCAACCATCCCACTAACTTTCCATCTATTCTTTGGTATCTAATTTATACAAGAAACCAGCTTATAGTTACAAGCATCCGGAAACTAGCCCCTAATTCCCCATTTCTCTTATCATCTCCAACATCTTTTCCATTTCACGCTTCATAATTATGCTACCGGAAGGGAAATTGTTGTGCATAAAACTAAAAATCAGGGGTTTTCCGGACGAAGTATAGACTATCCCCGACAAATTATGGACATAGCGTAAAGTGCCGGTCTTAGCGAAAACATAAGGTGTATCTGACTTATAATAATCTTTGATCGTTCCTGAAACGCCTCCGGCAGGAAATATTTTTAAAAATCGGTCCGGCCCCATCCTGTTCCATAGTTTAAAAAGGATGTAGGAAATTGTTTCCGGTGTAACCAGGTTGTACCTTGAAATACCGGAACCATCTACCCACTTGATATCCTGCGGTGCATTTTTGAAAAGACTGTCTAATGCCCATTCAATAATCTTCTCTGTCTGTTGGTTACCAAATTGCTTTTCTGCACACATTAACAACAACTGCTCAGCAATTTGATTATCACTATCCTGCATCATGAGAGCAAGGACCGTATCCTTGGGTGTGCTATAAAGCGTGTTTTGGAAAAAAGAATCAGGTACGGTTGATAATTGCAACATTACCTGTTTTTGAAGGGTATCTTCCAACATTTGCTGTACCAGCTGTGGTGACCACCTAAATGGTATTTTTTTATTGAGTGTGGCATCTTTTTCAAAGACGGGAGGCCGGAAAAATAAATTTCCATTTTCAAGCCTATAAATTTTTTGGGCCGCTTGTTCCACTATCAAAAAATCATCAAAATATGGCGGAAATACTTCAAGCGAACTAAAACTATCTTTTTCAAAACGAACACAATTTTGATACATGGGTAAAGGTGCCTTTTCAGCCTGGAATGCATACGGGTAATCATCCCACATCCAACCTTTTCCATAAGCGGATTCGTCAAAATTAGAGAAGTCAAACTTAATGGGTCCATTATGTGACTGTAGGAATTGGAATGTTGTCTGCCAATATTGAAAATCCTCGTGAAGAAAGGTTGGATCCCCAAATCCTCTGAATATGAGGGTATCATTTTTATAAAAATACTTGATAGAGGGAAGAGTATCCGGCAACAGTAAATCTGAAACAAAAAGCGTTAGTATTTTTGTGTTGGATGCTGGAGTAAAATATTTGTCACCATTGGCATCAAACAGAATTTTCCCACTAGAGGCATCTCTTATTATCCACCCGCTAAAAGCCTTGGTTTCTTTTGAAACAGAGGACACCATTTTTGAAAGCGATGAAACTTCCCTCTTGGAAAAGACATCAGGGGTTTTGCAGGAAAAAAGCCCCAATACCAACCAAAAAATTACCGATGCTTGAAGGGTTAATCTACTTTTCATCTGGCATCGATAGTTGACTGGAATCAAATCGAATCCAGGAGTAAAAGTCCTCTAAGGAGTTATTTTTCTCATTAAAAAAGAAAAATAACGTAAGGAGCCCCACTTCATCTTTAAAAATGGATACCATTCTACAATGCGCTTTACCTGAAATAGAAGCCTTGGGTTGGAAATAAATCTCTTTGCCCCAATCCGCACCAAAAATTTTCCGAACATACGACTTACTGAGGTCCAAAACGGTAATGACTGCATCTTCCCGATTTGTTGCTGCATTTGTCATCAAACGAGTGGTTTCAATTTGTGGTTTAGCAGTAGCGGGGTTGCGTGAATCATAAGGTTGAAAAGCAACATATATTTCCAAACCGGCCTTTTCTGAATGCATACCATAAATGAAAGGCAGATATGCTGTTGGAAGCTGTCGGATGGATTTGAACCTGTTTTCGGTTGGAGTGGACGCTTCTAAATGGTACTCATCGATAACTTCATCCAATGCAGGTGAAAATTCAAAAGTCTGGCTTTGAAGCTGAACGGTACCTAACGATATAAACAAAAGTAGGATGGAGCGAATCGGGTTCATAATACCATTTTAGGCAGTACCCTTATTGTGATTTTTCCAAATGGAAACTACCATTGTAAAGGGCATAATAACTGCGCTTATAATACTGGCTGTTGCAAAAAACATGATTTGTTTGTGAATATAGCTAATCATACTTAACTCTTCTTGCAAAGGCCTTTTGCCTACTATTGATGAGGGACCATTTTCATCCAGAAAAGTTTGAAATTGGTTTAGTTCGTTTATTAGGAGAAAAACTACCGGAACTGTAATAGCAATGAAAATGAATTTCAAGCGAATATTGTGAGCCAAAAAGCTATACCTGGTTAAAAATATAAGTCTGGCGTAGGTTATGAAAACAACTATGAAAATGACATTTTCAGTCCAAAAGGGATAATTACTGATATTTTGCCAAATTGGAATTAAAAAGGCTATTGTGATAATGGCAGTTATTAACCACCACACCATTTCTATAGTCAGTAACTCCTTAACCGTAGGTTTATTTTCACTCATTTATTGAGAATTCTGGATTGGTGCGAAATTATCAAATAAATGTGCAAACCCTTTTTAAGAGATAGTGTTTAAAAATAAAAATTGACACATTATGACAACTAGTTTAAAAGAAGGCCAAAAAGCACCTGATTTCACTGGAGTAAATGAAAAAGGTGAAAAAGTAAGTTTAAGTGATTACAAAGGGAAAAAGCTGATTCTATATTTTTATCCAAAAGATGATACGCCAGGTTGTACCAAGGAAGCTTGTAGCCTTAGAGATGATTATGCAGATTTGAAAAAAGCAGGGTATGAAATCCTGGGAGTAAGTCCGGACAAGGAGGCAAAACACCAGAAGTTTATTGAAAAATACAACCTTCCTTTCAGTTTGATTGCTGATACGGAAAAAGAAATTCTGGAGGCTTATGACGTCTATGGCACCAAGATGTTTATGGGTAAAGAAGTTGTAGGCGTAAGAAGAACCACCTTTGTTATAGATGAAAAGGGGGTGATTGAGAAAATCATTACTAAGGTAAAAACCAAAGAACACGGACAGCAGATCATGGAAGAAATGGGCATGACAGCTTGATATCCTGTTTAATTTATACTAAAAGGGTTGCAGAGCTTGGAATGTATCGCCAACTTTGCAACCCTTTTTTATAATACATACTATGGCGAAAAGTCAAGCACCACTTATCCAGGAAATTGATGAGGTAGTTTTACCTCTCCCCTCTCGTTATGTTCTTACCAATGGCATTGAAGTTTTTGATACCCGCCTTGGAACAGAAGATGTCATAAAGTTAGAAGTCATTATTCATGACGCTCGCCCTTTTGAGCATAAAAAGCTGGTGAGCCGATTAACCGGTCAACTTTTAAAAGATGGTGCCGGCAATAAGTCTGGTAAGGATATCGCAGAGATACTTGATTATTATGGTGCAACTTTGGGCGTAAGTACCAACATGGATTATACTTCCATAACCTTATATACTTTAAAGAAATATTTTGAAGAGCTCCTGGCTTTAGTGGAACTGTTGATGACAGCGCCTCTATTCCCGGAAAAAGAATACCGCCAACTTATAAAGAGAAATAAGCATAAACTTGCTTTGGACATTAGTAAAAATGATGTTCATGCTTATAGGGCAATTACGGAAAAGATATTTGGTGCCGAGCATTATTATGGTTTTAATAGCAGCAACGAAGTCTATGATGCTCTTCAACTGGAAGATATTAAATCACATTTCCAGACCTTTTATGGAAGTACACATTGTCAGATTTTCATAGCAGGAAAGACTGATGATCATATAATTTCCCTGCTTGATAAACATCTGGGTTCGAGTCTGAAACCAAAAGAAATACAAGCCCGTCCAAATGTAAGTATTCCTAAAAACCCTCATCCGGTTAAAATCGGAGTAGATGGATCTTTACAATCTGCCATTCGTATTGGTTGCCACACTTTTAATAGAAATCATCCTGATTATTGTGGCATGTTTGTACTCAATACCGCCTTGGGGGGTTATTTTGGATCGCGATTAATGACCAGTATTAGAGAAGATAAAGGATATACTTACAACATTTATTCTATGTTGGATCCGATGCGATTCGATGGATTTTTCTTTATCGGCACTGAAGTAGGTACTGAGTTTACAGACCAGGCCATCAAGGACATTTACACTGAAATGGACAAATTGTGTCAGGAGCCTTTAGGTGCTGAAGAATACTTAATGATGCGCCGTTACCTGTTAGGAAACATGCTTACTACCCTTGATGGTCCATTTAATGTAGAAGATGTCATTCGAAATATGTTGGCAGAAGATGCACCCCTTTCTCACTTTAATGACCTGGTCGATACAGTAAAACACATCACTCCTATTGAACTTATGGAACTTGCACAGAAATATTTTCGCCCTGAAAATATGTGGGAAGTAATCGTTGAATAAGTTTATAACGTATTTTTTAGTTATAAAGCTAATTAAATAGTTGCTTGGCTGGTTTTTTCGTTTTATCTTTGGTTCAAAATCAAGGATAATGCAAAAATTGACCAAGGCAGAAGAGGAAGTAATGCAGATAATCTGGAAGATGGAGCGTTGCACTGTTAGCCAGATTTTAGACTACATAGAAAATGATTTGCAGCAAGACAGACCACCGCACAGCTCTATTTCCTCCATCGTAAGAATTGTTGAAGAAAAGGGGTTTTTGGATCACAAAGCCTATGGCCGCACCTATGAATATTTTCCAATTATCAGCAAGGAAGATTATAGCAAAAGAACGTTGAAAAAAGTGATTCAGGATTACTTCAATGGTTCTGTTCAAAACATGGTTTCCTTCCTGGTTAAAGAAAACGACCTTTCCGTTAGTGAGCTGAATGAGATGTTGGACAAATTGGATGAAACTGAATCTAAAAACGCCTAAAACCCATTCCTATGTTGCCAGTTTATGCTATTAAAGTTGCACTCTTTTGGCTAGGCTCCTACCTGGTGTACCGTTTTTTCCTGGAAAAAGAAACGTTTCTGAATTGGAACAGAGTTTACTTGCTGGGCACCTTGGCACTAGGACTATTACTACCCTTGGTAAACATCCCTCAGGAACCATCAACTTTTATGACGGATGTATTGCTTCCTACTGTAACCATTCAATGGGACGCTATCAATCAAAGTTTTTCACCTGTAGCACCTGAGCAAACCATAGGTTGGACCCAAATAGTTGGTTTTATTTTTTGGACGGGAGTAATCATCAGCAGTATTCGATTCGCATATGGTATAACAAAAATCATACAACTACGAAACAGGAGTGAAATCACCCGAAAAAATGAATATGACCTGGTGTTAACCTCAATGCCTCATGCCCCTTTCTCCTTTTTCAATTGGATGTTTTGGAGCCAATCTTATACTGTGGACAGAGAGGAGGAGTCACAAATTATTTCACATGAATTAGCACACATCAGGCAAGGGCACACCTTTGACAACCTATTTGCAGAGGTCCTTTCCATTTTCTTTTGGTGGAACCCGATAATCTATCTTTATAAGAAAGCTATAAAAGACAACCACGAATTCCTGGCAGATGCCAGCGTCATTCAATGGAAAAGTAAAAAACAATATGGCCAATTGTTGATACGCCAATCGCAGGTTGCACCTGCTTTTCACAAGGCAGCGCAGCCTTTAGCGATGGCAAACCATTTCTTTCATTCCAAACTAAAAAAACGTATTACAATGATTACAAAAAATGCATCGGGTAAATGGACCCGGCTGAAATATCTTATTTCAGCACCACTACTGGCCATGTTGCTTTTTGCTTGTCAGGAAACAGTGGAACAACAAGCTGATTTGGATAGTGGAAAAATAACTAACCAAGACAGCAAAGAAGGAAAATACCCCGGCGATGAAACGGTTTTGGACACTGAATATTTAATTGACACTGTAATAACTTTTGACCCTTCAACCAAGGAAGAATCTATTCAAATAGTTAAAACAGAAGTATTCAAGGTAGTTGATGAAATGCCTCGCTTCCCTGGCTGTGAAGATGAAACTGAAAATAGTCCTGCCAAGGACCAATGCGCCCAAAGAAAATTAATGGAATACCTGGGTAAAAACCTACAATACCCTGAAGCTGCAAAGAAAGATGGTGTTGAAGGTACCGTTGTAGTAAGCTTCATCGTAAGCTCTTACCAAGGAAAAGTATTTGATATCAAAATTCTTAAAAGCCTACAACCGGATTGTGATAAGGAAGTCATTCGTGTAATGGAAAACATGCCATCATGGACTCCTGGTAAACAAAACGGGAAAAATGTAAATGTCCGGTACACCTTACCGGTCAAATTTAAACTCAACTAAAAATCACCTAACAATGAAAAAATCACTTGGATTGTCACTATGCGTAGCTTTAGTGACCTTAACAACCTATGCCTTTACCGTACCTGTTACTGGAATTTTCGGAGGAGGCGATCCTGATGAAATGCCACGCTTTCCGGGATGTGAAGAGGTTCAAACCATGGACGGACGCAAAAGCTGTAGCTTTGAAAAGCTGATTGTTTTTATGCAGGAAAACATTAAATATCCGGAATCAGCAAAAAAGGCCAAAATGGAAGGCAAAGTAATCGTAACCTTCACGGTTGAAAAAGATGGTACTATAAAACAAGCCGCTGTAAAATCAGGCATTGGTAATGGCTGTGACGCTGAGGCCCTACGTGTCATAAATGCTATGCCAAAGTGGGTTCCAGGTAAAAAAGATGGGAAATCAGTAGCTGTAGAAATGGCACTACCCATCATGTTTAAGGATAAATAAATCGCGGTGCGGTTTGCGGGGTGCGGGGTGCGGAATAAATTCGCCTAAACCGTACCCCGGAAATCGTAAATCAAACCCATTTACCAATTTCGCCCATTCACCCAATTTCCTTACTTCTCCTATTTCCTTATCTTTCCCTTTCATTTTTAGTTGATGAAAGGAGACAGAGTATTTTTAAGACTTTTGTGGATTTACTTTCTTGCTATACTTTCCGGATCAAACCTTTTGGCTCAGGAAAGTGCTGAGGACTTTAATCTTAAAGTTTATGGCTTTGAAGACGGCCTTTCTCATCGAAATGTATTTTCCATTCAACAAGACAGCATTGGTTATTTGTGGATTGGAACCATCAATGGTCTAAACCGATATGATGGAACCGGATTCCTTCACAAAAACAACGATAGGTGGCTACATGACAAGGTGGTGAGTGATTTGCTCCCTGCAGAAAATGAAGATCTTTGGGTTGGATATTCGGGCGGCGTTTGTTGTATTCAACATCATCCTGATTCTGTTATTCGATATTTCCCGGATACTTCCAGCAGCCTTTTTTCAAAAGTTTGGCGTCCGAAAAATCTCTTTAGGATTCAAAAAAACACGCTGGTTTGCCTTGGACAGGATAATGATAATGGCACCCTAGTCCTGATGCGTTCCAATGAAGAAGGGCGATTCGATGATATGCTCTCCTTCCCCAACAAAAGCAACTTTACACCTTCCATATTTTGGGACAATAAAATCGTAATTGAAGCTTTGCCCGGTACTATTTGGTTTATCCAGGGTATTACCATTAAAAAATTAAAACTTCCAGATCAGGATGGCTTTGTAACAGACTTATCCATCGATAAAAATGAAAACCTCAACATTCTGCTCTCAAGCGGGACCATTTACAAAATTGAAAAAGGAAACAACACAATATCAGAATCCATCGAACCACCAGGTGCAGGTCCCTTTCAGTGTTTTTTAAAGGAGGATAATGGGAACTATTGGCTGGGCGGATATGGACAGCTTTTATTCTACAATATTGAAAATGGTACTACGATAGACTTGCATGAACCCCTAAGGCAATTGGTTAGAAATACCAGCCAGGTAAGGCAAATTTTTAAGGACCGATTAGGTGTAATTTGGGTAGCAACTGATTTCGGATTAGTGAAAATCACCATCCCCGAGAATCGTTTTAAAAGCTTTCTTTCCGGTGGAAATGAATATTGCAGCAATGGTTTTTGTAGCATGAGAGGATTGGCAGAAGCAGAAAACGGTAACATTTATGCTTCCTATTACAACGGGATCCATGTGTTCAATCCGGGTGATAGAAGATTAAGACCGCTTTTCCCAAATCGTAATATCAATATTCCACCTTATGGCCTATGGGCTGAAAATGACGCCTTGTTTACAGGTAATGGACTACGTATCAATCTTTTGACAAAACGTATTGATACTTTATTACTACCACTTAGGGGCGGAGAAGGAGTTTTTGGAAAAAATGGAGGCGAATTGCTCCTGGGTCTTGAAGATACCCTTTACAGTTTATCTCCGGTGAACAATCGATGGAACCCCATTTTCAACTTAAATGATGCATTGCAGGAAAATGTAAAAGACCTAATTACCGCTGTTGAAACACAAGGAGAAAATATATTGATCGGTACATATAAAT
>JAGQWW010000599.1 GCA_020436955.1 Saprospiraceae bacterium
TTCGGTCAAAATGATACACCCGTTGATATCGAAAGGAATTCGATTTAAAGAAAGCAAAGCAAAATTATAGTCAAAATTGTGTTTGTACTTGTCATGCAATACCAACTCGCGGTATTCATGCAATATTTCCAGCAAGTGCTTTCTGTCATATCCTTCAGGCAAATAAACCTTAGAGACATTACGACAACCAAGGCCAAAGTATTGGAAAATATCATTGCCTAATGCCAGCAACTCCGCATCCGTTTCTTTTCCTGTTAAAACGCCAATGGAATTCCGGTTCCTTCGAATGATATTGGGGTATTTCCCAAAATATGCGTCAAAGTATCTTGCTGAATTATTGCTTCCCGTGGCAATGACTGCATCAAAACCCTCCAGTTTTTCCACTATTTCAAAATAGCGTCCTGCTTCAGGATTCGCCTTTTCCAATATTTTTAGAAGGTAAGGAAATACAAAAGGATCCTTGTCACTTAGCTTGATTTGACTCTTGTGACCGGAAATAAAAACCGAAAGAAAATCATGAAATCCAACCAAGGGAATATTGCCGGCCATTATAAGGCCAACCGTCTTTGTATTAGGATTATCATCAATATGATATCTGCTGGTCCAATCTCCCAGTTTTTCCCTGTCCAGAAATTGGTTGCTGATAGCCTGAATAGCTTTTTCCTGGTTTTCTTTAGTAAACCACTTATTGTGAAAACTGGTCCTATGCACCAATGCATCCAGGAATTCATCCCCATTTTTTAAGGTATCCCCTAAAAATACTGCCGCGTCTATTCTTTCTTTTACTGTCATGCTATATCAGCCTTTTGTAAGTAAAGTGCCTATTAAAAACGCCGCGAAGGTAGGAAATTGTTGTTGCTTTCTATTTTCTAAGCTCAATTATTGAATCAATTCAAAATAGGCCTTTTCAGTGACGGTAGCCCAGTCTGCTGCTTGAGCTTTGAAAGCTGAGTAAGAGGCCCAAACCTTTTTTGAAAATGGATCTGCAGCCGTGATTTCGTTGATTACTTCTGCACTGTAGGTTTTTAAAGCATCCATCACTTCTTTGCTAAAGGGGCGGAATTCTGTTCCTTCTTCTTTTAGTTTTTTGAAAAAGATGGCATTTTTAGCCTCAAATTCAGCAAAAATCCAAACATTTAACCGGTATACTGCAGTACGAACAATTGCTTGTAAATCTTCCGGGAGGGATTCCATCGCTGATTTGTTTACTATTATCTCAAGCATTGAACCCGGTTCATGCCAACCCGGATAATAGCAGTACTTCGCAATTTTATTAAAGCCCATTTTGTAATCATGATAAGGACCAATCCATTCAGTAGCGTCAATTACTCCTCGCTCAAGGTTGGTATATATCTCCGAACCGGCTGATAATACCGCTGTTCCGCCAGCTTTTTCGAGTACTTTACCTCCAAGGCCAGGTATCCTCATTTTCAGTCCCTTCAAATCTGCTACCGTATTGATTTCTTTATTAAACCATCCCCCCATTTGTACACCTGTACTGCCGCCCGGCATCGGGATAAGATTGAAGGGCGCGTACAATTCTTCCCATAATTGAATACCTCCGCCACTATACAACCAGGCATTCATCTGCTGGGCATTCTTGCCAAATGGAAAACTGGAAAAAAATTGTGCAGCAGGCGCTTTCCCCGCCCAGTAA
>JAGQWW010000600.1 GCA_020436955.1 Saprospiraceae bacterium
ATTCCAACCCACCTTCCTCCTCCATTTTTCCATCAATGATTTTCTTAGCGCCAGATCTTTAGGCGGTTTCTGCTGCTCTGATTGAACGCTGGATCTCATTTTTTGGGTTTGTTCTTCCAGTGAATTTAGTCCCAGCTTTTTTCGTCTTTGGTTTACTAGCATAGGCTCATCCACCATTTGAGGACTCATTTCTCCATTTTCATCCCAATCGAATTGGGTGCCATATAGTTGGGCACGGCCTTCTAAAATTGCAATGCGGTCCTGGAGATAAGCCAGGAGTATTGGGTCCGCCGCTCCTTTATCAACTGCTTTTTCCATTAAGTTGGCAAAATATCTCATGAAGACAGGTTTTCCGATTGCATGTTGTGCGATGAGCCAGGCAGCTTCTACTGCTTCTGGTCCTACTTTTTCTTCTGTAGGAAAGCCAATTTCTTTAATGATTAATTCAAGCGCAGCTGCATGGGCATTGTGCAATGCTTCCATCTCCTCATGATAACCATCATGCAGGGTGCCTTGCTGCAGCAGTTTTTTGCGAAGGGCATCATCAGCATGCTTGAGAGCAAGAATTTTCTCGGATACTAGTGGATAAATCATTGCGCAAGGTGCAGCTTTTTACAAAATAAAATGGAACCTTTTTGTGAATTTTCAATTTGAGATTAACCCAAAATCAATTCTTCAAAAAGTAAATTCCCTTCTTTGTCCTGCACGTGTTTAGAATGATTTAATAAGATAGATTGTCGCATGGTTGGGAATAATTTCCTGGCTCTTTTAATCATCTTTTCGCCCGGAAACATTACATCATTTTTTGCTGCCAGCAAGTTGAAAGGCGTAGTAATTTTCTGTGCTTCTTTTTTACTAATTACAGGTACCGGTGTGAAATCCATATTGAAATGTAAAAATACCTTTGATAAAAAGTTAACAGCAAAATCGTCTCTTTCAGTAAAGACTTCTGCCAAAAACTTTTCAAGAAAACGCATTTTTTGTGTGCTCATATAACGACGCATTGGAATGAAGACTTTGAACAGGGCCTTTAGTGGATTACCATTGACAATATAGGCCGGAGAGGCTAAAAATGCCTGCTTGATATTCGAAGCACTAAAGGCAAGCGTTTTCAAAATGATTAGGCCTCCAAAAGAAAATCCCGCCAGCGTGACTTCTTTTAGATTGAGTTTCTGTATGATTTCGTGTGTCCATTTTCCGTATGATTCATCCTTCATACTGAGTCGGGTTCCGTCACTTTTATTGGGTTGTGCCAATACATCTATCGCAAATACCTGATACTTTTTGGTAAGATTTGGATAACACTCCAAACCAATGGGTGCACATCCGTTGGAACCATGGATGAGCAACAGGGGTGGATTGGCAGGATTGCCGGTTATCAGGATATGAGTATTACCAAATTTGGTGGTTAAATAAGTGGATTGGTATTCAATGTTGAGTTCAGCTAATTTT
Organism: Saprospiraceae bacterium; assembly: GCA_020436955.1. Classification (GTDB taxonomy): domain Bacteria; phylum Bacteroidota; class Bacteroidia; order Chitinophagales; family Saprospiraceae; genus JAGQWW01. Next base: position 1,453 of record JAGQWW010000600.1, read on the forward strand.
TGATCGTAAATGCCTAAAATTTCATTTTTTGCTGCTTCGGATGAGAATAGTGGATTCATTATTGTAATTTTAGGACAAGTTTACTAATAATTATTGATTAGGACAAGTTTACTAATGAAAGATACGAAACAAAATATCCTGGATGTTTCAAAAAAGATGTTTAATCAACTGGGATACAGCAAG
>JAGQWW010000601.1 GCA_020436955.1 Saprospiraceae bacterium
CAATCCCCAATCGCCCGTCCTACTTTTTTTTTTTTTTTTCTTTCTCATACTTTTGACAATGACATAGATTGGAACTATACAGGCCATGGGATGCTTTGGGCGTATAATCTAAACTATTTTGACTTTTTACAACAGGAAGAGGTGACCAGGCAAAGTGGGTTGACATTGATAAAAGATTTCATCTCTTTTGGATCAAAACATAAAATAGCTTTCGACCCCTACCCTAATGCATTGCGGATCATCAATTGGGTGAAGTTTTTTTCAAAATATGAAATTAAGGATCAGGAAATACTCGATAGCCTTTGGGCGCAGTTAAAAATATTAGAGGACAATCCGGAGTACCATTTGATGGGAAACCATCTATTGGAAGATGGATTTGGACTCTTGATTGGTGCTGCTTTTTTTAAAGAAGAAAAACTTTATAAAAAGGCTAAAAAACTGGTTCAAAAGGAACTCGAGGAGCAAATATTATCGGATGGTGGGCATTTCGAATTGGCACCTATGTATCATTGTACTTTACTGTGGCGCTTGCTCGATGTTATTCATGCTATGGAACATTCTACCTTCAAGGCTGATGCAACCTTTTACCATTTTTTGGTGGCCAAAGCCGGAAGTATGTTGGGCTGGCTGCAGGAAATGACCTTTTCCAATGGCGATATCCCGCTTGTAAATGATAGTGCATTTGGTATCGCTCCCAGTCCTGAAGCCTTGCTTGGGTATGGTCGTGCTTTGAAAATAGCACCTATTCCAAAAGGGCTTTCCCATTCCGGGTATCGTAAATGGAAATACGGCAATACTGAAATACTGATGGATGTGGGTGCGATTGGTCCGGATTACATTCCAGGGCACGCACATAGTGACACGCTAAACTTCCTAATCTATCAAAACGGGATTCCTTTTTTGGTCGATACGGGGATTTCAACTTATGAAAAAAATGCTCAAAGAAACCTGGAGCGTTCCACCGCTTCCCACAATGTGGTTCAGATCGATGACTGGGACCAATCAGAAGTCTGGGGCGGATTCCGTGTGGCTCGCAGAGCAAAAGTGAAAGTATTAAAGGATAGCCCAAGCGAGATTGTAGCTTCTCATAACGGCTTTCGCCGAAAAGGAGGGAGTCATGAGCGGACTTTCCGGATTCAAAATGATGCTTTTATCATTAAAGATGTGGTGAAAAAACCGGAAGGTGCCAAAGCAAGGGCGTATTTCCATTTTCATCCTGATATTCAACCCAATATTAAAGGTGATTCGGTTTCAACTACCTTGGGTAATTTGCATTTTGAAGGTGCTCGATCGTTACAGTTGAAGGAGTATGATTACAATGACGTGTTTAATGGTCCGAGGAAGGCAAAGAGGTTGGTGGTGGTGTTTGAAAATGAATTAGAATCTCGGGTTGAATTCCATAAATTAGAAAATACCTTTACGTCGCGAACTTTGCGTCCGTAGCGGTGAATATTTTTACCGCAAAGGGCGCTACGGACGCTACGTTTTCTCTTTTTTTTCCGTTGCCTTCGACAAGCTCAGGCAACTAACAGTATTGGGTATTCTTAGGATAATTTTTAACATGACCCTTCCTCATCTTGTTCCCTGAGCTTGTCGAAGGGAACTATGCAGTAGACTCCAAAT
>JAGQWW010000602.1 GCA_020436955.1 Saprospiraceae bacterium
GCAGGAAGCTTGGTAATGGAAATGAAGGAATGGTACGGTTCTGCTGCATTAATGGGGCTTAAGGATATTTATCCTCGAATCACAAAGCAAAGTGTGACGGATTAAAATTTGTCGGAATCTCAGAAGTTGACTGATCGCCTTCACCTAAAATCATTTTCTTTGCAGGAAAGAAAAGCAGATGTTTAAAGGTTTGAAGGCTTACATTTTCATTTTATCAAGTTTGATTGTTGTTGGAGTATCAGCTCAAACCTATGAGTTGAAGTTGGTGGATATCCTTCATGCTAACACAGGAAATAGCACAAATCAGCCAGAGAGCGTCTACATCCAACAGGATACAGGTTCTGTATTGTTTAGTGTGCGAATGAATGAAAACTGCCCATCCTACTATAACTTCAATTACAGCTTTTCAGATTTTAAGAATAAAATAGCTTTCCAGGCCGGTGATACAGTCACCAGGCAATTTGATTTTGAAATTAAAGCATTGGGAAATTCATGTTATGAATTTAGCAACAAGAATTTCAGGAATCCCTTTGTAAGCATAGTGGCAGGAAATGAAGTGCCTTATTCAGGGCTTATCTCAAAGAGAAAGGCTGAAGGTGCCTGGCTCTATGGCTCCTCCTCACCATTTTTTAAGATTTCAACGCCCTATTTATATGCCTACAATTATCCTCCGGGAGTAAATGCGGGAAAACTTTCAGGCTTTTTAAAAATAGCCGTTCCTCATAACTATGATGAAAAGAAGTATACGTATTTTCAGGTGAAGCTTTCTGGAACGTCCCCTTTGGCCTGTAGCGATTGCAACTTTTATTATGAAATATTCTTTGTTTTTGAAATAAGCAAAACGACCAGCACCGACCCTTGTGCAATTAAACAACCGGATTGCAGTTGTTGTCCCGGTACTATTCCTGTATGGAATTTTAAAACAAATGCTGGTGAATGCATTTGTCCGGAAGGTACTCGATGGGATAAATTGCAAGGTAAATGTGTGGTTGAAAACTAATTTTTATTAAAAAAGCACTTTAAAATGAAAAAGAAAACAATGCTTTCCTGGGTAGGGATTTTCGCAATAATTTCCGTTCTAAGTACTAATTCCTACAGCCAATATGATAAAATCAATCCTAAAAAATTCAAAGATCAATTGGAAGAAGGTTCAAAGCTTATTGGTTCTGACGAGGATTTGACGCTTGAAAGGACAGTTGACAAAACGTTTATTTTTAAATACTATAATCCAACTACCAAGCAGCTATTAGAGCGAGTTACTTATTTTGATAGAGCCCTTACCATTAAGGAAGGTCCGGCAGCAAAATATAACAACGAAGGATTGGTGATTTTGCAGGGAAATTACAAGGAGAATTACCGTCATGGTCCCTGGATAGAAAATTACAACACGGGTGCTCCAAAATCCAGAGGGAGTTATGATAGTGGCGATAAAACAGGAAAATGGGAGTATTTCAATTTTAATGGAGAATTGTCAAAGGAGGAAGTATGGGAAAACGGTGAATTGCTTAGTGAAAAACAACTTGCTCCGACAGATGAAGAATCTTTCGTCTATGACATGAGCGATACCTTGTTAACTACCAAGCCTTTGTTTATAAAATGTAATGAAGGAAAGGGTGAAAAG
>JAGQWW010000603.1 GCA_020436955.1 Saprospiraceae bacterium
TTTTGATTGAAAATGCTGAATTAAAACGTACCCCCAGGCACCACCCTACCATACCCCATTTACCAATTCACCCATTTACCCACTTCCACTATCCCCTATCCATCATCCTCCATCTTCAATCTTCCATCCCTTCTCCCCCATCCGATTTCCTGTTAAGACAAAATATATTTAAGCCCGCTCGTTTCATATTCCATCTGCCTTGGCGGTTTAATTTTATTTTATTGTTAATATTGTGGCGCTGGGCGAAATGCTTATTTTCGTTGCCACCGCCTAAATCATACAAATGACCTCACAGGATAATTACCAGGATATTATACCGCCGGTTGACAGGGCTTTGTTGAAAGCTGAGTTGACAAAGGATAGGTTTGTGAAAGTTACCAATAAGGGAGGTAATGAAATTTATATCGTCAATCACCTGAATGCTCCTAATACTTTGCGTGAAATTGGTCGGTTGCGTGAGCTGGCTTTCCGGTTTGCCGGAGGAGGTACTGGATTGGAGGTTGATATCGACGAAGCAGATACGGACCCAAATCATTACTACGAACAACTCATCGTGTATAATCCTGATGATGAAGAAATTGTTGGTGGATACCGATTTATTCGTGGAGAAAGAGCTCGAGACCCTAAAACAGGGAAATATTACCTTTCCACTGAGCACTATTTTGACTTTTCTGAGGAGATGGAAAATAACTATCTCCCCTACTCTATAGAATTGGGACGCAGTTGGGTGCAACCGGATTATCAGCCGGCCATCAACATGCGAAAAGGGATATTCTCCCTTATGAATATCTGGGATGGACTGGGTGCGCTTACCCTGATATTCCCCGAAATCAAATACTTTTTTGGGAAAGTGACGATGTACACCCATTACAATGCAGAAGCCAGGGATTTGCTCCTATCTTTTATGGACCATTATTTCCCGGCCCGCTACGACCTCTGTGTACCCAAACCTGAATTGCGGACAACTTTCGATGATACTCTTTTCAAACAACACTTCACCAAACCAATGCCTTACAAAGAAGGATACAAACTTCTAAACAAGCTAGTGAAGGAAAGAGGTGAATTCATCCCACCCCTTTTCAGTATCTATATGAGTCTTTCAAAAACCATGATCACCTTTGGCACCGCCAAAAATCCGGACTTCGGTGACGTTGAAGAAACCGGTATCCTGGTAACCATCGCCGATATCTTACCGGAAGTGATTAACAGGCATATTGATTATTAGTGTGGTGGGTGGTGCGTGGTGCGTGGTGCGTGGTGCGTGGTGCGTGGTGCGTAAGTTGATGGTATTGCAACCTCCTTCCAAACTATTTATGTTAAATTGTTAAGCTTTTTGTAAGGCATTAATACTCTTTACGCATTACGCTTCACGCTCTACCACTTACGATTTCCCCTTCCCAAATCCATACTTAACCTGTCCCCAGAAAGTTTTTGGGAACTCTTCTACTTCAGGGAAGCCTAACTTGATATCGCGACCTGAATATGGGATGTAGTCTGTTTTCCAAATGTAGTCCCATAGGGCCAGCGTGATACCAAAATTGACACCGTAAGGTTGGTCTTTTGGCAACTCATAAGCATGATGCCAAATGTGCATTTCCGGACTATTGAAAATATATTT
>JAGQWW010000604.1 GCA_020436955.1 Saprospiraceae bacterium
GTAGAGAAGAAAATTGAAACCGTAGCGAAAAACATCTACGGAGCAGACGGTGTCGAATTTGCTTCCAGAGCCAAATTAGATTTAAAACGCATAGAAAAATTGGGATTGAGCAATCTTCCGGTTTGTATTGCCAAGACTCAAAAGTCCTTTAGTGATGATCCAAAATTAATCGGTCGTCCAACTGGATTTAATATCACCGTCCGGGAAATTGAAATTGCCGCAGGAGCGGGCTTCCTGGTTCCAATTACCGGAGATATGATGCGTATGCCGGGTCTTCCTTCTGTACCTGCAGCAGAACATATCGATATCGACGAACATGGAAACATTGAAGGATTATTTTAAAAATCCTATTTCATAGAATATTCCGTTGAGCCGGCAATTTTGCCGGCTCTTCTGTTTTTTTACCCTGTTGAGAACATTTGAAACAGATTCCATTAGTCAAATTATTTATTTTGTAAATTGTCTTTTCAAATGTCCTTATATGCGATTCCATTTCACCTTGGTTTTTGTTTTGTTTAGCTACCTGCTTTTTGCCCAGGATTTGATTTTGGAGGTCAATGAGGGAAATGCATATTTTGTGTCAGAAGCTCCACTTGAATTAATCGAGGCACAATCCAATCATTTAAAAGGACTATTGGAACCCGAAACAGGGAAATTTGCTTTCGTAATTCCGGTCCAGTCCTTTGAAGGCTTTAACAGTCCTACCCAAAGAGAACACTTCAGGGAAAACTTCCTGGAAACAGATAAATATCCAAATGCTACTTTTTCCGGTAAACTCATAGAGAAGATTGATTTGCGGGAAGATGGAACTTACCAACTAAGAGCGAAGGGAAAATTTACGGTACATGGCGTTGTAAAAGAGCTGATCATCAGATGTACCATCCATATTCAAAATGGAAAATGGGACTTCGAGTCCAAATTTTCAGTTCGACTGGAAGACCACAACATAACTATTCCGAAAATCGTAAACCAGAAAATTTCTGAGGAAATTCAGGTTTCGATTACCGGGAAACTTGAAGAAAAAAGAACCTAATTTAATTCCCTCACATGAGGAAAGGGAACACTAAACAGCAAAGGGGATTACCAATCAAAGGAATCAAACTTACATTAGTCATAGTGCTATGGCTAATAGGTTGGTCTTATTCCACCGTAAGCGCCCAGGAACCTATTTGGCGTGAACACCGCATCAATGAGGAATTTGCTAAAGCCAAACTCAACCTGATTCATGAACATTCCAATGGCATGTTATGGTTTGGCACCTCTGAAGGATTATTTTATTACGATGGCCTTCAATATTACCCAGTTCCGTTTTCAAATCCGGCACCGGTTGATCCATCCATTCATTCCATCACCAACGATTTGGCAGGGAAAGTATGGGTTGGTCTGGAGGACGGTGCCTTGTACTTTCAGGAAAATTTTGGTCTATTACAATATTGGCATCCGGAGATTAACCTTCCGACCAGTCCTATTACAGGGATAGTTTTTGGAAAAGATAGCTCGATGTGGTTTTCGACCTATGGCGAAGGATTGTATTTGTATAAAAACAAGGAACTCCACCATTTTGACCTGGAAGATGGTCTTTCCGGTCTTGATATCTACCAAATCAAATTG
>JAGQWW010000605.1 GCA_020436955.1 Saprospiraceae bacterium
GTCGTTCAAAATCATCATTTCATCTTCATAGGTAATTACACAACCTACGTGGATGCCCATTTCCAATACTTCTTCTTTGTCTTTTGCTCCGACATCGATAAAAATATTGTCAAGGGTTGGTTTCAAATCTGCACCGTCTTTACCCACGCGCGTATGAATGGCCGGCCATCCAAACACACCTTTTACCAATCCTTTTCTTGTGTGGATATTCACTCTTTTAGAAGGAGCGATAAGATGGTCACTTCCACCATTCCTGATAACGCTGATGAAACCATCTTCAGCGATATAGTTTACAAACCAGGAAATCTCATCAGCATGACCTTCAATAACTACTTTGAAGTCGCTGTCCGGATTAATTACACCATAGGCTGTACCATAATTGTCGAGATGAGTTTCGTCTACATATGGTGTAAGGTATTCCAACCAAAGCTTTTGCCCAGGTGTTTCAAAACCAGTGGGCGAAGGATTGTTTAGGTAATCCTGGAGGAATTTTTCTGACTTTTTAGTTATAACTTCTACTGTCTTTTTTGTCTGCTTTTCTTTTGCCATTTTTAACTATTTATGGTAGGGGCAACCGGAAGTTTCAAAATTAATTCATCCAATGTTCGGGATCTTTGCGCCAGTTTTGCAAAGTTTCTAAGGCGTCTTTTTCTACGTACCCAATCTCTGTTGCTTTTTCCAAAAGTGTGTCATAGTCGGAAAGGGTTGCGAATTTACAATTTGCTTTTGAAAAATTCTCATCTGCCTTCGATAATCCGTAGGTAAATATCGCTAAAACACCGATAACCTCTGCTCCGGACTCTCTTAGTGCATCCACTGCCTGAATACTGCTGCCTCCGGTTGAGATCAAATCTTCAATCACTAATACTTTGGCACCTTCCGGTAATTCACCTTCTATTAGATTTTGCCTGCCGTGTGATTTTGGTTTGCTTCGAACATAAATAAAAGGCAGGCCCAAAGCATCAGCTAACATAGCTCCATGAGGAATACCTGCAGTAGCTACGCCTGCAACCACATCAAAGGGACCAAATGATTTAGATTTTTCTACAAAACCCGCCTTTACCTTATTGCGTACGGATGGATAGGAAAGGGAAACCCTGTTGTCGCAATAAATAGGAGATTTGATGCCGGAAGCCCAGGTAAAGGGGCTTTGGGGACTTAATTTTATTGCCTTTATTTGCAACAAGTGTTCAGCTATTTCGCTGGCTAAAGACATGGATGTAGGTGTTTTTCTCAGATTTAAAATAAAAAGCCCGCAAATGTACAAAATCTATATCAATGAGACTCCGCTTTTCCTTTTGGAAACCAACGATGCTGTTTTGGAAAAGTGGAAAGGAGAAAATGTGCTTATCATGCATGCCACAGGTAAGCAAAAACAGTTTTTCCAGGTCATTGACAGTCTTGAAAAAATGAAACGGTATGATGCTGTATTGCTGCATGGAAGTAATGCTGATGAACTGTTTGAAAAATTCTCTTCCCTCTATAAAATATTGGAGGCAGCTGGTGGAATTGTTAAAAACGAAGCCGGTGAAATTCTTTTTATTTTCAGAAGGGGATTTTGGGATTTGCCTAAAGGCAAGATTGATAAAGGAGAAACACCTG
>JAGQWW010000606.1 GCA_020436955.1 Saprospiraceae bacterium
TCTGGACAGGATCCTTCAAATTGGAAAACCCCAGAAATCCACCCAGCGACAAGCCCAGATTCCCATCAGATATCCAAAATCTTGGGTACATCTTCAATTTGGCTATGGTAAATTTTTTTGTTTCTTCCTCTATTGTGAATTGATAATCAGCGATACCCATTCCCATCTGCAAACTAAAATTTGATTGCAATGGCATTTCAATAAAGAAATCGATTCCTTTGGTTGGTCCTCCTTCAAACCCTGTTTGAAGCAGACTATTCCATCCCCAGGATAGGTCAAATCCGGTTTCAAATGGCGCCGAATTTCCGGTTATGTTTTCCTTCTTATCCTGCCCCAAAAGACTGAAACAGGCCACCAACCCAAAGCCCAATGCCCAAAACCTAAAGCCATTGCTAAATATTTTCCCCATCTTATGCCTGTGTATAGCCAACCTTTTACTGAATTATTTCGTAACCTTTGCTATCAAAAATAAGTTTTCCGTATATGAAATCCTATGAAACCGTAATTGGATTGGAGGTACATGTTCAGCTGAATACACTTTCGAAGGCATTTTGCCCCGATCCTGTGGCTTTTGGAGCTGCTCCCAATACTTTGGTGAGTCCGATTTCGCTGGCACATCCGGGCACCCTGCCAAGGTTGAACAAAGAACAGGTAAAAAAAGCCATACAATTAGGTTTGGCCCTAGGCAGCGCTATCTCCATGCAGACTGATTTTGATCGGAAAAATTATACCTACCCCGATTTGCCAAAAGGATATCAAATTACGCAGGATCACCGCCCCATCTGTATAGGTGGTGTATTACCGGTTAGAGTAGGAGATACCTGGAAAAACATACGCATTCACCATATTCATATGGAAGAAGATGCCGGGAAAAATATTCATGATCTGGACCCGGAACATTCTTTGGTTGACCTTAATCGTGCTGGGACACCATTATTGGAAGTAGTTACTGAACCGGATTTGCGTTCTGCTGAGGAGGTGGATGCTTTCATGACTGCTATGCGCCAATTGGTTCGTTATTTGGACGTCAGTGATGGCAATATGCAGGAAGGTTCGCTGCGTTGTGATTGCAATGTCTCTATTCGAGAAGCTGGAAGTACTGTACTCAATGAACGTTGCGAAATCAAAAACCTGAATTCCATGCGATTTGCCCGTCAGGCTGTCGCCTATGAGGTAGCAAGACAAACCGCTATTGTTGAAGCAGGGGGAAGGGTAGCACAGGAAACTTTGACGTTTAATCCAACAACCAGAGAAACCAGCCCTATTCGATCGAAGGAGGATGCAATTGACTATCGGTATTTCCCTGATCCGGATTTGCCACCGCTTCAATTGGATCCAAATCTCATAAAAAGTCTTGAAAAACAGCAACCGGCACTTCCCTGGGAGCTTCACCAACAGTTGACAGAAGAACAGTCTATTTCTTTTGAGCACGCTTCGATTATAACAGAAGAAAAGGGGATGGCCGATGCATTTCTTAATCTGTGTGGTACTTTTGAAAATGGCGCACTGGCCGCAAATTTCTTCATCCAAAAGGTAAGACCCATATTGGCTGAAGCTACTGCAGATTTTCCTTTAAGCAGTGCTCAAATAATG
>JAGQWW010000607.1 GCA_020436955.1 Saprospiraceae bacterium
TATCGTGTCTACAATTATTCCATTTTATTGGACTCTTCCAATCTGTTTGCACTTTTCAAAGCGCCTGCAAAAGACATCGAAATCATTCTTAACCAGGATGTAGGATTCAAATTGGGGAAAGGATTTTTGGATAATTACAAAGACAATGTGAGTCCAAAGTATAATGAACTGAATGACCAGATTGATCAATTGAAGCGTAATTATATGCAGGCCCAAATGGAAGTATTTCCTGAGAAAAAATTCTGGCCGGATGCGAATAGCACTTTACGTGTCGCTTACGGAAAGGTACAAGGCTATGAGCCAAAAGACGCAGTTCAATACCATTATCTAACCACTACGCGAGGTATTACGGAAAAATACAAGCCAGGAGATTATGAATATGATGTTCCGGAACGTTTGTTGGAGTTGATTGAAAAGAAGGACTACGGCATGTATGCCGATGAAAACGGCCAAATGCCGGTTTGCTTCATTGGTTCTAATCATACTACCGGAGGTAATTCCGGAAGCCCGACACTCGATGCAGAAGGAAACCTAATAGGATTGAACTTTGACCGCGCCTGGGAAGGTACGATGTCAGATATTAATTACGATATCAATCTGTGTCGGAATATTATGGTCGATATGCGATATGTTCTCTTTATTATCGATAAATATGCCGGGGCCGGCTACCTGGTTAAGGAAATGGACCTGGTAAAATAAAGCCAGCTAAAAAAGGGTCGGACAATGTTCCGGCCCTTTTTTATTTTAATCCTCTGTCAGTGTGAAAACGAGTGTGCTGGTATAGGCTCCGGATGGCACAAAGAAGGGTGGTCCGCCAATGGCCGTAAAGCGCAACAACAAAGGAACCGGATTCCTAAATTTTGGATATCTTGAATTAAGGACGATATAATTTGGCTGGGTGGAAAGATAAAATGGTGCCATTCCCATCAATACTTTATTTATAAGCCTAACATGGATATTTTCAATACCAATGGTATTCCTACCATTGGACAGATCTCCTGTGGCATGTAAACTTAGATCCCATCCAATTGCTGCATTTGGAATGGTCGAACCTATCCACAACTGATATTGAACAAATACTCCTTTATCAAAGTCCCTGGGTGTATTGAAAATTAAAGGTCGCGGGTCGCCACTTAGATTGATATATACCTGTGCTTCAACTTTTTCAAAAGAAAGAAAAAGCCAAAACCCAATCAGGAGATAAAGAAATAATCTAGCACCAGACATTTTTATTGATTTTCAAATTGAAAATCCTTCATGCCAATGATCAATTCTTCCTCTGAACCAATATCTATTATGGCCATTGCTGTGTATTCACCATTGGGCATATCCTGTGGTAAAGGGAAATAAAAATAGCGAAGATCGCCTGGAAGGAAGTTGGCTCCATACGATTGGTCCAACACTCTGTATTCAGCCCCGGTATTTTTATCGGTAAATTCAACCTGAACAAAACCTTCAGTGATTACCTCACCCGTGTTTTTTAATGCCAATTCAACTTGTTGCTCCGGTAAAGCGGGATTCAAATTGAATTTTCTGATTTCCATTCCCTTTTTAGCAAGGGCAGGATGGGTATAATAAATAT
>JAGQWW010000608.1 GCA_020436955.1 Saprospiraceae bacterium
GTGGCCTCACCGCAGAACAGTATCCCGAGATTGAAATCATTGAAATGGAAATCAAATAATAAAAAAGGGAGCCCTGAATAACAGCGCTCCCTTTTTTATTTTCTATTAAGTAAGATTATCCGGCTAACACCATTGGACTGAATACAAACCAGATTAACAATACGCCGGCAATTAAGGCTATCGTTAACCAGAAGTCACGGTTACCAGGATTAAATCCTTCTTTGCTTCTTTCAGGCCTTACATATACTACATTTTGAAGCTTTTCTGCTGAATAGGCAGGTGCTGTTAAGCTTACTAAATACATTACAACTGCAGATACGATAAACAAGAAAATAGCGAAGTGAAGGAAATTTGAGGTTACAAATAGATCAACCATACCACCCTGACTTGGTTCCCAATCTGTAGTTCCCATTCTAAACTCAAGCATTAGTCTAAGCATACCCAATCCAAATCCTGTCCACAATGCTGTAATGGCTCCTCTTGAATTCAACCTTTTCACAAACAATCCTAAAAGGAAGGCTGCTGCAATTGGTGGTGAAATGTAAGCCTGAATACTTTGCAGATATTTGTAAAAACTGCTGCCTTCCATCATACTTTTCATAAATGGAATCCATGCCAAACTAATAACAACCAATGCGATAGTAGCAACCTGACCTACAAAAACCAATCGCTTTTCAGGTGCATTGGGATAATATTTTTTATAAAAATCGATAGTGAAAAGGGTAGAGGTTGAATTGAACACACTAGACAAGGAACTCATCAACGCTGCTAATAAACCTGCCAGCACCAGTCCTCTGAATCCACTAGGTAAAAATTGGTTTACCAAAGCAGGTAATGCTTTTTCCGAAGAACCACCCAAATCAATCATGCCTTTTTGATACAAGGCAAAAGCAATGATACCCGGAATGATGAAAATAAAAAGTGGTAACAATTTCAAAAACCCGGCGAAAATGGTTCCTTTTCTTGCCTCGCTTTGGTTCTTTGCTGAAAGTACCCTTTGTACAATAAATTGATCTGTACACCAATACCAGATTCCTAAAATAGGAGCTCCAAAGATGATTCCTGTCCAGGGATAATTTGCATCATCAGATGGTCGCCAAAGATTAAAGAAATGCGATTTTTCAACGCCTTCCATTTCAGCTGCTCCCTGGGATATGGCAGACATCATACCGTCCCAACCATCCAGTGCAGACAAACCGAAATAGACTATGGCGATGGAAGAAAGGAGGAATACAAACATTTGAAGCATATCCGTATAAATTACGGCCCTCAATCCTCCAAATATGGTATAAATACCGGTTGCTAAAACTACCAGAATAGCACCCGTCCAGAATTCTACTCCCAATACCTCAAAAACCAAAGCACCTGCAAAGATGGTCACAGAGATTTTGGTCAGGATGTAAGCAAAGATGGAAATAATTGAAAGGTAAGTCCTTGCACCTGATGAATATCTCTTTTCAAGGAATTCAGGCATGGTAAACACGCCACTTTTTAAATAAAAAGGAACGAATACCCATCCTAACAAAATCAGGATC
>JAGQWW010000060.1 GCA_020436955.1 Saprospiraceae bacterium
TATTTTGGTGGCTTCGTAGTAATCCAACCCACTACAATCTTCGTCTATCCCATTGTCTGCGATATCCAATACATCAGGATTAATGCTGGCATCTGCATCATTGCAGTCACCTTTCCGGTCTACATATCCTATAGGTGCCGTTGTCAAACAAGTGTCCATAGGGAAATCAGGATTTCCGAATCCGTCATTGTCTGTATCCGGATAATAAGTGAAAACGGTGAGTCCGTCATCAGCTAAGCCGTTACAATCATTGTCGATGCCGTCGCAGATCTCTACTCCGTTGGGATTGATAACCTGATCAGCATCGTTACAATCATTTTGATTAGTCACATAACCAGCTAAAGGACTGCTTAAACAGGTGTCGATATAATTGTTGGCATCTCCAAAGCCATCGTTGTCACTATCAAGGTAGTATGTGAAAACTGTGAGTCCATCATCAGCCAGACCATTACAATCGTTGTCGATGCCATCACAAATTTCTGTTCCATTTGGATTGATAGCACCATTTTGATCGTTGCAATCCATGGCGTTGGTAACGTAACCTGCAGGAGCAGCAGCCAGACAAGTGTCTAACACTCCGGCAGCATCTCCAAAACCATCGCCATCTACATCTTTGAAATAGGTATAAATTGTTAGCCCATCATCGACCATTCCATTGCAGTCATTATCAATGCCATCACAAACCTCTGTTATGTTTGGATGAATTCCGTTGTTTTGATCATCACAATCCAAATTATTGCTTACAAATCCTGCCGGAGCAGCACTTAGACAAGTGTCAATAGCCTGCAAAGCATCTCCAAATCCATCCTGATCGATGTCCAGGTAATAAGTATATGTTGTTAGCCCTTCGTCGATATTCCCATCACAATTATTGTCTTTGCCATCACAGATTTCGGGAGCATCCGGGTAACTGTCAGGGTCATTGTCATCACAATCCACATAATTGTAGTACCCATCCTGATCGCTGTCTTTGAAAAAGTAAGACTCAGCCAACGCCACTGCATCTTTGGCAATCGCCATACCCATGTGCCTACCGGGCATATCGTCTACCGGAGGATGAATACCTCCCCAAATTCTACTCAAACTACATTGATCGGATGCATCCTGATAAGTGGCCCACTGTAATTCAATCGTTTCACTTGGGCCCTCTTCAAATACCAGGAACTCATTTTTTACAGCATCAAAGATGCCCATCCCGCCAGGGAAAAACGGACTACCGGTCAATTCAGTTAATACATCGGCAGCAGTTCGTGAATAGGTTGAATGCCCCGATACATATCCGGCAAATGGTGGTGTCACAAAGGAAGGTCTTTGGTAAGGCCACCAGTTTTCAGCCAATATCCAACCAACTCCTGCTTCGTCTATCGCTGGATTGCTGATATAATCATGCCCTCGCCAGGTGTACAATTTTATTTTATTGAGATGCTGATTGTTATTTCCAACTAAAGGATCGCCAGCTTCTACCAATTCGATATATCCGGGAATTAATTTGATACCGCCCTGAGAATAGTTCGGTAAATTAGGATCGCTTGATTGGCCCTTTTCAGCCATACCTCTAATAGCAGAAATGGGTCGCAAATAATCATACCATCCTTTTACACCCCATGATGCAACTGCTGCATCGTGCATGGCGCCACCCAACATAAGATAGGCTTTTACATCCCATTCTAAATCTTCGATAATGGGGCCCTGCCCACGCCATCTTCTTTCAAACATAGGATGGTCGTGTACATAATTTATTAAAGTAAACCAGTGACCGGGAGGTGTCTCAGAGTCCGGTCCGTCGGCCCAAAATTCAGCCAAAACCCTTGCATAATCTCCTCTTCGAACCATCTGAGGCGTATATGGCTGTCCTGTTACCGGATTTTCGTCCCAGCCTCGGCTTTGATCTCCTCCTTCCGTGTATTTATAAAATTGGTCATATTCGTCAAAAGAAGTTGGTAAAGGTGGATTGTTACCAATACCGGCTGGAGAAATATCCCAGGTAGTGGTATCGGTGGCGTCGAGATGCGATTGCCAGATGCTAACCATGCTAAAGGCCCAAATGTAAAGGTCTGTACTGGGGCCTCCATTTACCGGATCCATCTGAGGTGGCATACCCGGGTCGTGGAAAACATAATAGTCGTTACCGTTTCTGTTGTATACTGTTTTATCTTCTTCTTTTAAAGCAAAAGGAACCACCTCTCCCCATTCAGGACTCAAAAATGTTGGGGTGTTAAAAGGAATTACGTTACCACTTTGATCAATAAAAACATCCAGTGTCAGGGGTTGCCATCTGTTAGGGTCAACCAGGTCAGGATTTCCAGGCAAGTCGGTAACCAGGGGAGGGTTGACAGGGCTGTAAAAACGGTTACCATAATTTGCTTGTTCATTAGATCCATCCTGTAAGCCAAAAGAGATGATACAATTGGCAATATAATTTCCTAACGCTGCAGGATTTCCGGTTGAATAATCGGTGCCGGTGAAGTTTATGTCATACCCAAGGTCCGCCATTAGGTCATTGTAATTGGGTAATAATCGGGCAAAACCTGGCGAATTTCTAAATCGATAACGCAACAATCGATACGCTGCAAATGAAACCGCCTCTTCCCTGGCTGCTTGTAGGTCTGCAGGAGCCGGGACACCATTAAATGGGCAAAAATATCCGCCTACGGTTTTTCCAAGCAAATAGGTAGTCGCAACAGTATCGTAAGCGGCCCATGCATCATACATAGCAATCGAGGTGTGAAATAGGTTGCGCGCATGCACCGTTGGTCGAGCAAAATCATTTCTGATAGACTCCAACAACTCTTCATTCCATTGTCTTGCAACGGAATGATCTTGTGCCAAAACTGTTAAATTGGAAACGAGTACTAGACAGATCAAAGGTAAAAAGTACTTCATGGAAAGGTTTTTTCATTCTGGTGATTCAAGGTCAAGTTAACAAATATACAAAAAGCATAAGCTTATTGCTTTTATGATCAATGCTTTACTCTTGTTTGGAAAAAATATGTTTTTTCATGCAACCTTTAATCAACGCAGATTACCTATATCCTTGCTACCTTGTATGTATGACTACACCGATGCAGCATCTATTGGGAGACTGTCTTAAGGGAGACAGGGTTGCCCAACGATCGTTCTATGAGCATTTTAAAGGCAAAATGTTCATGGTCTGTTTGCGCTATGCGGATAATCGGGAAGATGCTGAAGATATATTGCAGGAGGGTTTTGTAAAAGTCTTTCGCGATTTGCATCAATACAAAAACGAAGGGAGCCTGGAAGGTTGGATAAGGAAGGTGGTGGTAAATGTGGCGCTTCAATTTTTAAAAAGGAAACACAGAAATAATTTAAAAAGAGAAGAAGCAAAGCTGGATTGGTGGGAAAATGACCCCATGGAAGAGTTCCAACAAGAAAGAATTGACATGGTGTTGAAAGCAATGCAGGAAATGCCGGTTGGATTTCGAACGGTTTTAAACCTGCACATTTTGGAAGGGTACCAGCACAAAGAGATAGCCGATATGTTGGAAATTTCAATTGGCACCTCCAAATCCCAGCTCAACCGTGCAAAAGCATTTTTAAAAAGTAAAATTGAGAAAAGTCTTTTATAGGAGTTTTTACAATGGAAACATTTAACGAAAAGGACGGATTGGATAAATTTCTTCGCAACACCTTTGATGGTGCAGAGGATACGCCATCTAACGATTTGTGGGACAAGATTGCTTCAGATTTGAATACACCTGAAGACAAAAAACGGCCTCTTATTATATGGTGGTTAGGCGCAGCTGTTGTGATCCTGATAGGCTTGTTAATTGCTCAGCATTTTTATTATCAGGATAAGGTAAAGGCAGCTCAAAAAGTTGCTGCAAAGCAGGAAGTTCAGTCCAGACAAGAAGCATCTGAATCTACTTTTGAAAACAAAGCCCCAACTGAAGAAAAGCTTGAGGTAAATCCAAATATTGAAAGTGAAAATTCCCGGCTAAATGACTTAAGTCCGGAATCAAATGAAAGTTCGACCCCGAAAAATCCTGGTTTTAATTCCCAAATAAAAATACAGGATAAAAAAGCAGCTAAGCCTGCTCAAATTGGTAAATCGGGCGAAAATCAACCCCAGTTTGTAACGGAAAAACAATTGGTATCAGGGCCAACAGGAACAACTGAAACCTCCATTTCAAGCACTCCTGTAGAGCAACCTGAATTGAAAATTGCAGCTCCGATTGCAAATACAAACCAGACAGAGGTCGGTGCCGGGAATATCCTTTCGAGCCAGCAAGTTGTAAGAATGGACCTGTTATCGGAAAAAGGTTTTCCGATTTTTGCCAGCTATAATGATTTTGCACTTTCAAAGTTTGCTACCGTCATTAGTCCTTTTAGAGCTGCGAATTCAACGGCAAAAAATGCAGTTGATTGGGAGGTGGGTGCCATGACTCAATTTGCAAAAACCAATCTGTCTTTATCTGCGGAGACCATTTTGACGCCTGTCAACAGGGCTTTGCGAATAAAATTGGAACAAGAGTCTGGCAAGACCCAATGGCACGGGGTTCAGATAAAAGCTGTTTTTAATGACCGTTTTCAAGTGCAATCCGGATTAGCATACCAACAAACAGACCTGGTAATCAATCATAAATCTGCTATTAATTACAGTGAGCGCCTACGATTTACCCCACCTAATTGGCCGGGAAGAGATTCTACCTTGTCTGATTACAGATACCGTGTCCCTACAACATCCGGTGTGTATGAAGTAACTGTTAGAGCCTCTGATGTGGATCAAAGAAGGCCAATACCCGATACCGAGATCTTATTATTCAACCAGGTGATTGCTGAAAAGACTACCTTTTTGTCTATACCATTCTCCATTGGCTATAAGCAGCCGTTGGGTAAATGGTCATTGTCAGGCAATGCCGGTCTTTGGACCAATTTCCTTTTGAAAAATGAAATTTCCCTTGAAAGGGTGGAGTCGCTCAATCGTCGTTTCATGGTATCGAGAAGATTGGCCCAGCCACAATTTGTAAAGACAGACTTACGACAGGTAACGCTTGATTATTCGATATCGGCACAGGCTTCCTATGACTTGTTACCCGGATGGTCCATCTATGCCGGACCGGTTTGGGTAGGTAGTATTGTTCAAAAAAATAAAAATGCTCTTATCCAATCCAGCCTGGAATCTTTAGGTGTAACGGGAGGCTTTTTTGTTAAATTTTAAGATTGTTTTTTTTGGATGCAACCTTTTTTAAAAGGCAGGAACCTAAGAAGATATAAAAGAGGAATAGCTATTACCCCTTGATTTCCAAATGAATTTTTTACCTAAACAACATCACTTTATGAAAAACAAAATTTTGATAGTACTGGCTGTAGCAGTAGTCGGATTTATCATCTCCTGTGAAAAAGAATCAGTGAATCCCCAAACAACCGAATTGTTAGCCACCGGTGGTGGTGGAGTAGGAGAAGATGGTGGTGATGGCACAGCAGAAAGCAGAATACCATGCTTGAGAGGTACGCAAATCAGACCTGCACAATTGCCTGCTAATGTGCTTAGACTTTTGAATGCAAGGTTTCCTGACCTGACCATCGATTATGTAATTGCTAATCGTGAAAGAGGGTATGCAGTAGCTATGTCAAACGGATTGGTTTTATTGTTTGATACAGATGGCGAATTTGTAAAAGTTTGCCGCAGACCTCGTCCAGACAGAGATTCTACCATGACCAATGGTCCAAGAGATACCATTATGCATGGTCCAAGAGATACCATTCGCGGTCCAAGAGATACCATAAGAGGCCCACGTGGTCCTAGAGACACCACAATCTGGGGTCCAAGAGATACAACCAGAGGTCCAAGAGACACTATCCGCGGCCCAAGAGGTCCTAGAGGCCCACGCGGAGGCGGACCTAGATAAGAATTACGATTTACCAAATTTTTGAAAGGGAATCAGTTTAGACTGGTTCCCTTTTTTAATACATTTTTAGGACTTTGAAATACTTATTTTGAATATTTTTACGGGCTTTTTAAACCAATTATTGACCAGTGAATCTAACGCAGAAAGAATTATGAAAAGGTTGAAATTGTTTTTCATTGGAATTGCCTTTTTAATGGTATCCTCAAGTTTAATGGCTCAGCGTGGAGGCATCCAAAAATCGCCTGAAGAATGGGCAACGGAACAGACCGGCTACATGGAAGAGCAATTGGTTTTATCTACCGCTCAAAAGGAGAAATTATACGCGGCCAATCTGGACTTTGCCAATAAGGCAAAAGCTGTAAGAGAAGATGAGACCATTGAAAGAGGTATGATACGTGAGAAGATGCAGGAATTGAGAGAAGAGAATGATCTGGAAGTACAAAAATACCTAACGCAGGAACAGTGGGAAAAGTGGTTAGCATTTAAAAGTGAAATGCTGGAACAACGTTTCCGCCAGAATAAAGTGAAAGAAAACTCGAAAGGCTAATATCGGTTCGATCCGGCTAAAAAAATTGTATGCTAAAGTATGTATTGTTGCCAGTATTGGTCTTGATGGGATGGACCCTTTCCGCTCAAACCTTTACCATTGAAGGTACTATCCTGGATGATCAGGGAAAAGCACTTCCGGGTGCCACTGTAGAGTTGAATTACCCATGGGGAGATTTGGTAACAGCAGAGATTAGCAATGCTAATGGTTTTTTTAAGTTGAAAAATGTCGAAGCCGGTGGATATCAGATTAAGATTTCATTCCTGGGTTTTGAGACCCTGGGAAGGGAGATAGTCATCAAGGATCAAAATGTAACCTTGGATCCGGTAAGCATGCAAACCGGAGCTGTAGACCTGGAAGGTGTGGATGTCAAAGCAAAATTACCTTTGGCAACCCAGAAGGATGACACTACACAATTTAATGCCAATGCATTTAAGGTGATGAAGGATGCCGATGCCGGCGATTTGATTAATAAAATACCAACCGTAACTTCTGAAAACGGAACATTAAAAGCGCAAGGAGAAAATGTAGGCAGGGTGCTGGTGGACGGAAAGCCATTCTTTGGAGAAGATCCGAATACCGCATTGAAAGCCTTACCTGCTGAGGTGATTGAAAAGATTCAGATTTTTGATGCCCAGTCTGAGCAGTCCCAGTTTACTGGATTCAGTGATGGAAACACTACAAAGACGATCAACATTGTAACTAAAAAAGATACCCGCCAGGGCCAATTTGGAAAAGTTTTCGGTGGATATGGTTACGAGGACAAATACCAAGTAGGTGGTAACATGAATCTTTTTGACAATGATACCCGCATCTCCTTCATTGGTATGAGTAACAATATCAATATTCAAAATTTTTCAACAGAAGACATCCTGGGAGTTACGGGTAGTTCAGGCCGTAGGGGTAGATGGAGAGGAAGAGGCGGAAGCTCCGATTTTCTGGTAGACGCACAAGGCGGTATTGCCACCACCCATGCCTTTGGGGTAAATTACAGTGACAAGTGGGGGAAAAAGACACAAATCACAGCCTCCTACTTTTTCAACAATAGTGAAAATGTAAACAAAACCTTCCTGGTCAGAAATTTCATCAACAGCGAAGAGACTTCAGATGTGTATCAGGAAAACTCAAATTCCAATTCAAAAAACACTAATCATAAGTTCAACGCTCGTTTACAGGTGGAATTGGATAGCATGAACTCCATCATCTTCCGACCTCGCCTGTCTTTCCAGGGAAATAACGGGACGAGTTTGACAGAAGGTATGACTACCTATGGTCAGGACATAGCCAGTACTACGCTCAATAGTTTTTCCTCTGACCTGGAAGCGTTAGATTTTAATTCAGAATTGCTTTGGCGCCACAAGATGAAGAAGGAGGGAAGAACGTTTTCCATTGAGCTGAATTCAGGTTATAATCCCCAAAAAGGAGACAACAACTTGCTTTCAAACAGTTTTTTCAA
This sequence comes from Saprospiraceae bacterium, assembly GCA_020436955.1. GTDB lineage: Bacteria > Bacteroidota > Bacteroidia > Chitinophagales > Saprospiraceae > JAGQWW01. The sequence goes on from JAGQWW010000060.1 coordinate 7,874, forward strand.
CCTCACCGGAGTGGAAGAAAATCTTGACCAAAGTTCCAGTCTGGACGCTAATAAATGGAACGTTTCTGCAGATATTGAATATACGGAACCATTGGACGAGACCAATCAGCTATCGGTAAGTTACGAGGTATCTTACCAGCAGGAAGATTCCGAAAAAGAGACGTATGATTTTGATATGGGAACAGGAGCTTACAGTGCTTTGAATGAAGATCTGACCAATATCTTTTCAAACGATTATACGACGCACAAACCCGGTATCGGTTACCGTTGGAGAAAGAGTAACGACCTGTTTTTCATGACAAGGCTGAATGCTCAATATGCAACCTTGAATAATCAACAAGAATTTCCTTACGAAGCCATCACCAACAACTCCTTTTTCAATGTTTTGCCTTTTGCCATGTTGCGATACAACATTACAAAAGAGAAAGGGCTGCGCATTTTTTATAGAAGTAATACGGACCTGCCTTCCGTTACCCAGTTACAGGATGTCCTGGACAACACTAATCCGGTCCAGTTGAAGATTGGAAATCAAAATTTGAAACAGGCGGTGAGCCATAGGGTGTTTTTGCGATACAATCATAATAACGTAGAAAAGGCCAGCACCTTTTTTGCCTATTTGTCAGGCTCTTTATCCAACGACTATATTGCCAATGCTATCTACACCGCAGATAGTGACAACCCGGTGGCTGCGGAATACAATTTACAACGAGGCGCCCAACTTTCCAGACCCGTTAATCTGGATGGGTACCGTGAGTTCCGTTCCTTTATTTCTTACGGTTTCCCTATTTCAATTATCAAATGTAATCTAACCTTCGATGGAGGTTACACTTTCAACCGTACACCAGGTTTGATTGATGATGCTGTCAACTATGCTGATAATAATGCTGTAAATGTGGGGGCCAGCCTAACCAGCAATATCAATGAAAAGATAGACTTCAGCCTTGGCTTCCGTCCCAGCTACAATTATGTAACCAATTCCCTATCTGCCAGCCCAAATACTGAATACCTGATATTGAACACCAACCTTCGTTTCAACTGGATCGTTTTTGATGGTTTTGTTTTCCGTACCAACCTTGTCAACTCAAAGTACAGTGGATTGGAAGAAAGCCTCAATCAAAACATCTGGTTATGGAACATTGCCGTTGGTAAAAAACTCTTCAAAAACGAACGCGGGGAAATCAGCCTGGCAGTAAATGACCTTCTGAAGCAAAATCAAAGCATCAGCCGGAATGTAACCGAAACTTACATCGAAGATGTACAGACCAATGCGCTACAGCAATTTGTCATGCTATCCTTCACGTATAATTTCAGGAATTTTAGGTTGAAAAAGTAAATAGGGCTATTGGCTTTTAGCTATTGGCCATTGGCTTTTTGCATATTTGATTTTTGATGTTTGATTTTTCTTGGACTCTTTCTAAGAAAGTTGGTCATTTATTACCTAGGAAAAACTTTAAAAAGGCCAATAGCCAATAGCTAAAAGCTAACAGCTTTCCATAATGTGATTTTCCCCACAGAATTCTAATTTTGTTGCTACTAATTTTGTAACGCAAAAGAGCAGGTCATGAAGAAGTACAGCGTACTGATTTTCATTCTCTTTTTTTATTGGATGCCATCCGGTTTTAGTCAGGATGGGTTTGAAAAAGGTAATCAATTGTTTACCCAGGGTGATTACCAGGGGGCAGTGGATGCCTGGTTAGCCGCGAAGGAGACAGATGGTGGCAGTTTTGGCTTGTATTATAATCTAGGTAACGCATATTATCGTTTACAAGATTTGGGACATGCAAGGCTGTATTATGAAAAGGCGCTACTGTTAAAGCCGTATGATCAAAATACAAAGGATAATATCAGTCTGGTCAAAAGTGATCAGGAGGAAAGTGTAGAGGCGATTCCGGTTTTCTTTTTGAAACAATGGATGAATGGATTGAGGGATCTATTTCCGGTCTCGGTTTGGATGATAAGTGGATTATTATTGTTGTGGCTTGCCTTTTTATTGTATTTCCTCGACGCCAGGGGCAAATTGTCGATGCCACCCTTTTGGCGAAAATGGTTAAGTGCAGGGTTATTGACACTAGGTTTTATGTGCCTTTTTGGAGGATTGAGTCGATGGAAATCTATTGAGAATCCGGGCACTGCGGTAGTCATCCCTTCCAGTGTTACTTTGAAAATAGCGCCGGAAGCCGAAAGCCAGGACGTGATGACTTTATATGGTGGAACAAAAGTATTTTTTGAAGATAAAATTGGCGACTGGTATAAGGTCGTATTATTAAATGGGGAAGAGGGCTGGTTGCCCCTTTCCGAGATAGAAAAAATATAAGAACATGGAGATTTGGGAGATAATCAAGAACGCCTACGTTGGCTACGCCGGTTATTTATGGGGTGAAATTACCCACTTGCATTGGAAGAATTATTTTTACTGGTTGATCCTTGTTTCCCTCTTCTTTTTTGGCCTGGAATTATTACGTCCGTGGAGAAAGGACCAACCCAGGTTTCGTAAAGATTTTTGGTTGGATGCATTTTACATGTTTTTCAACTTCTTTTTGCTGAACCTTATTGTTTTTATCTTTCTGTCGAATGTAGCCGAAGCACTTTTCAATGACCTGCTTTCGGTCGTTGGGCTTAGTGTTTCAGACTTTCAATTGCTAGACCTCAACCAATTGCCTTGGGGCTTGGGGTTACTTCTCTTTTTTGTGGTTTCCGATTTTGTTCAATGGAACACCCACAGAGTGCTGCACCGTGTTC
>JAGQWW010000609.1 GCA_020436955.1 Saprospiraceae bacterium
TTTTGCACGGGACTGAGTACTGCGATTATGGTGTGATCTCTATTGAAAATGTGTCTTCCTTGCCTAAAGTTGGCATTTTTGATGAAGCAGCAGGCAAAGCATATGTGCAAGAAGCTAGGAATAGTTCACCCGTTTCGCGTATTACGGTGGAGCGATTGGGTGGTTTGATTTTTCCATTGGACCTGAAGGTGGTTTTTAAAGATGGTAGGGAAGAAATTTTACAATGGGATGGAACAGACCGGGAGAAGGTGTTTGAAATAGAAACGGAAGTCCCCGTTGTATCTGCCTATTTGGACCCGGACCAGAAAATTTACCTGGATATAGACCTAAACAATAATAGTAAAACCTTAGAACCCGAAATTTCAACCCTGGAAAAATATGCAGCCAAGTTGACCTTTTGGTTGGAGCAAGTACTTTTTTCACTTAGCTGGTTAGTATAAACATGCTACACAACTTTCAACAAGCCTGGCGTTTTACGTTCCAATCCTGGAGGATGGCTTTGTTTGTGCATGTGTTATTGTTGATGACCGTTTTGCCTATCGGTATGCAATTGTATCATGTATTGGGTGCATCCATTGGCCATTCCCTTTCTTTGGAAAAGTTATTGCTCGATTATAACCATACTGTTTTCATGGATATGATAAATGTTCATGGAGCTTCCATTTCACCTTTATTGGGACAATTGCGATGGGTATTGCCCATGTATTTATTGGTCGCAGTGCTGGTACATGCCGGTCTTATGTATATGGTCGTAATGCAGGAAGGGAGTTGGAAAATCTTTTGGAAAGGTGTAGCTTATTATTTTTTCTCCTTTTTGAAAATAGCCTTGGTCTTCATTACTATCCTGGTTATTTCATTGGTCATCATCTGGATGCCTTTTATTGTGTACATCGTAAATATCAATGAATGGTTGGTGGATGAAACCGGATTGGTTTGGTTGTTTTACGGAACTGTAATAGTTAGCTTTTGCTGGTTTATCATTCTGTTTATCTGGTCTGTCTTAACGCGTTCTATAAAAATCAAAGGGCCTGAGCATTCGATTTTCAAAAGCATCAAGTCAGGTTGGAAATCGTTGCGACAAAATTTTTTCTCCTACCTGGGACAGTATATTCTGATTAGCCTTCCTTTTCTCCTTTTCTGGACTTTTTACTACTATTTGAATGCTATAAGCGGCATGGTGAGCTCCACCTTAGTATGGGTTTTCATCATTTTACAACAATTGTACATTTTCTTCAGAGTTTGTCTTCGCATTGCACTATTCCACGGTATCACTTTCCTCGAGGAAAAATAATTTTTTAAAAAATTGGCTTCCTTTTAAAACCGATCTGGTAAAGCCTGCCGTATATAGTTTCAAATTATTCAACCTTAAAAGACCAAAAAATGAAAAACCTGTTTGTGTTATTTTTTGCCCTGTTGACATTTGCGGTACAGTCAAATGCACAGGCTCCAAAGGTGGTAGGCGGAGAAGAAATGTATCCTACCAAGAACATCATTGAAAATGCAGTTAATTCAAACGACCATACTA
>JAGQWW010000610.1 GCA_020436955.1 Saprospiraceae bacterium
TTAGGCGGTGGTATGAAATGGCTGACTTTTGAAATGGCAGTTCCCATAGCCATGATCTTCATTATGTTGATTATTATACCTCCTTTGTTTCGCTCCGGTGTAGTCTCCATTTATGAATTTGTAGAAAGACGCTTTGATACCTCAACAAGACTCATTTTAAGTATTGTTTTTCAAATAAGCCGCGCACTTGGAACAGGGGTAATGGTCTATACTATTGCCTTTATCCTGCAAGCTGTGTTAAACATCGACTTCGTTTATACCATTCTGATTATCAGTGTCATCACGATTGTATATTCCTGGCAGGGTGGTATGAAAGCAGTGGTCTGGGGCGATGCCATTCAAATGATCATCCTCTTTGCCGGCCTGGTGATTTGCCTTTTTTACGGGTGGAATCTTTTAGATGCTAACGGATTACAAGACTTGCGCTATGACCCTGAGCGACTACAGGTAATCGATTACAACTGGGGTTTTGATGGTGGACAATATGGGATCATTCCGATGATAGTTGGTGGGTTCTTTTTATATGCATCTTATTACGGTTGCGACCAAACACAGGCGCAACGGATGCTTTCCGCAAAAAATGAAAGGACCATCAGACAGCTGTTGTTGGCTAATGGATTATTGCGTTTCCCGGTGGTATTGGTGTATTGCATCATGGGATTAATCATTGGACTTTTTGCCTTCAACACACCCGAATTTATGGGTGCCATCGAAGCAGTGACCCAGCAACATTTCCCTGAAGAATTTGCAAGCCATGGCATCAAGCCGGACTTGATGATGCCGGTGTTCATCCTGGAATATCTGCCTCATGGCATGATAGGCATCCTAATGATTGGTATTTTATCGGCAGCTATGTCTTCCCTGAGTTCAACTATCAATTCACTTTCAGCTGTGACCGTTGAGGACTTTTTTAATAGAGGAAAAACCAAGATGGAAACTTCTAAATACATGCGAATTTCCAAATTATCAGTTGTTTTTTGGGGCATCGTTTGTATTGGTGCCGCTTTCCTTTTTGGAGGCAGCAACAGCCCGGTTATTGAAATCATCAATGCTATAGGTTCAGTTTTCTACGGCCCGGTACTGGCAACTTTTGTGTTGGCTATTTTTTCTAAAAAAGTGAATGCCAATGGTATGAAAGCCGGTATTATCGGTGCTGTATTGGTGAATTTGCTTTTCTCCAAGACCATGCAAAAGATCTTTGGTTTTGACATAGGATTTGACATCTTTTGGATGTGGCTCAACTTCACCGGATTTATCCTGGCAGTAGCCCTTGCATACCTAGTGTCATATTTTACCAAAAAGAAAAACGACGAGGGAGAAGTGGAACTGGAATACCATGTAAAAACCAGCGATTTCTTTACCAAAGAGCCCTTGATTCTTGTTGGATTTTTTGTGGTGATTTTGGTATTTAGTTATATGGTTCCGACTATTTTTTCTTAAAAATAAGATATGCACATTCTAATTGCACCGGATAAGTTCAAAGGCTCGTTGACAGGTTTGGAGGTATGTAAAAGTCTCCAG
>JAGQWW010000611.1 GCA_020436955.1 Saprospiraceae bacterium
CTACAACTTCTTCCAATTGGGTTGACTGCTCTTCCAATTTAAAATTGACCGTAACCGGCTTGGCCGAGGTTACCTGAATTTCAAATTGTGTTGCTTCATTGTATCCTACAAAGCTCGCGCGGACGTCATACAAGCCAGGTTCGACGCCGGTAATTTCATAATTACCTTCCTCATCGCTGGTAGTACCATAATTGGTTCCCATCACCAAAACATTTGCAAACATCACGGGTTCGTTACTGATAACATCGGTAATTTTACCTTTGATGATGCCATTTTGGGCAGCAAGTTGAAGTACACAAAAAAGAAAGAAAGCTGTAATTAAGGCATTTTGTTTATTCATCACAGTCATTTTCGACTCCGAACAGCCGGGGAATCATTAGGTTTGCAAATCAAAAGAAAAAGTGCAGACTTTTTTAAAAATAGAGACCATACCAAATCAAAATAAATGGACCTAGTACAAAAATATTTCCCGGGGCTCCCAGCTACTACACTTGAAAAGTTGGAAAGACTTAAACCACTCTACCGGGAATGGAATGACAAGATAAATGTAATCTCCAGGAAGGATATCGATAATTTTGAGACGCATCATTTATTACATTCCCTTGCAATGGCACGCTTCATCAAATTTCAACCGGGTACTACTGTGTTGGATTTAGGCACAGGAGGTGGATTTCCGGGTATTCCTCTAGCTATTTATTTTCCTGATGTAAAATTTACCCTGATTGACGGCATCGGCAAAAAGATTAAAGTAGTGCAGGAAGTAATAGAAGCATTAGAGTTGAAAAATGTAAGTGCAGCACAACAACGAGCAGAAGAACTAAAAGGCAAGACCTTTGATTTTGTTATATCCAGGGCGGTGGCTCCTATCGATAAACTGTACGAATGGTCCTATCGACTAATCCACGATAAACATAAAAATGCTTTGCCAAATGGCTTGATTGCGCTGAAGGGAGGAAACCTTCGAAATGAACTACATGCCTTAAGAAAGGGTATTTATAAGGAGCAGACACCCATTCACAAGTGGATTCCGCTAGAATATTTCGAAGAAAAGTATGTAGTGTACGTTCAGAAGTGATGATTTAAAAAGAAATATTTATGTTAAATAAAAAAATATTTAGTGTACAAATTACGATTATAAAAAGTACCATCATGAAGCACCTAAACTTTAACGTTTGATTTTCAGTTAATTATTGAACAATCCATTAAAACAGCCGTTAATATTTAGGTCTTTATTTTGCGAAATAATTTATATTAAAAATTCAAATATTTTCTAATACTTGACACCTATTATAGTATAGTCTATTTTTGTAACCGCTTTACACAATTATCCAAAACCAATCATCGAAAACCAGCCCTTGACTCTAACTACTTGGTTTTCAATTGTAACCTCAACATCCCAAGGCATATACCCCCTATTACACGCAAAGGCGAGGCAATATTCTATTGTAATAATACATTCATAAATAGTTCGTTTGCATGAGACAACTTAAAATTACCAAGTCGATTACCAATCGCGAAAG
>JAGQWW010000612.1 GCA_020436955.1 Saprospiraceae bacterium
CGGATTGCGCTCAATGATGGCTTTGCCTACTTCGCCCCATTTGGCATCTGGCATTCCAATTACTACAGCCTGTTTTACCGCGGGGTGTCCTTGCAAGACCCTTTCAATTTCGGCAGGATAGACATTTTCGCCTCCGGAAATGAACATGTTTTTGATACGATCTACTACATAAAACATCCCTTCTGCATCTTTTTTGACCATATCACCGGTTTTGAACCAGTCGCCTTCAAAACTTTTGGCTGTTCCTTCTTCATTGTTCCAATATCCGGGCGTCACCATGGGACCTTTTAAAAGCAGTTCTCCAGCTTCGTTTGTTTCGCAAATTTCCCCGTTTGGACGCACTACTTTTGTCTCCACATAATAATTTGCTCGACCAATGGACCCAATCTTCCTGATCGCATCTTGCTGGTGAAGGGAAGTTAGGTTGGGCCCGACTTCTGTCATGCCATAGCCCTGACGAATGAAGACGCCTTTTTTGTGCCAGATTTCTATCAATGGAATCGGCATAGGTTCACCTCCAACGATGATATACAATAAAGACGAGAAATCCGCTTTGTCAAAGTCCGGATGCTCTGCCAACATTTTTAAAATAGTCGGAACTCCCATAAAGATGGTGACCCTTTCCTCTGCCAATAATTTCAATATCAAATCAGGCTCAAATTTCTTGGTAAGGCAGGTATAACCTCCATGATGCCAAAACGGCGTCATCAGTACGTTCCAACCTCCGGTGTGGAAAGGAGGCATGCAATTAACGGTCCGGCTTTCTGAATTGACAATTAAGGACATCGCCGTATTGATACTGTTCCAAAACAGCATCTTGTGGGTATATAAAGCTCCTTTAGGAAAACCAGTTGTTCCACTGGTGAATAAGATGAAAATTGGGTCATCTTCGTAGATTTCAACGGGAGGAAGTTCCGGTTTCTGAGTCAAATTGCCCAGGAATGCTTCCAGATCGTCTAAAATCCAGGTGTTTGCTATCGTGTAAAACGATTTTGCTCCTTTGGCAAGGCTATCAAATTTATCTTCCCAAATAAAAAGACAGGGATCTGAATTTTGTAAAAGGTAGTCAATCTCCGGAGAAGCTAATCGATAATTTAAAGGCACCAGGATCATCCCGGTTTTTTGGGCTGCTGCAAATAAGACATTATAAGAAAGACAATTTTCTGCCAAAACAGCAATTCGATTTCCTTTGCTGAGTCCCATTTCTAATAAATGGGCGGCTAAACCTGCTGCCTGTGTGTCTAATTCCTTGTAAGTTAGCGTTTTGCCACTTTCTGCCTCTTTAAAAGCAATTTTTTCGGGTTGATATTCCGCCCATTTTGCTGTCCAATCCGCTTGTGGCATCACTCTTTCCTCTATCTTTTTCATAGGCGTTATTTTTGGCTATTCGGTGTTCGCTATTCGCTATTCGGAGTTCGGTGTGGGAAAAAATATTCGTCACGAGTCTTTCCAAAATTTTGTGTATTTGGCTTTTGTTGATACAGTTTTCGTAGAGTTGATTAAATAAGGTTTCACAAT
>JAGQWW010000613.1 GCA_020436955.1 Saprospiraceae bacterium
TGACCGCAGTGGCCAATCCCATCCCGATGGCTGTTCCGTCTTCCAGAAATCCACATTGTAAGCTTGCAAGAAATTCCTTTACAACCCTGTGATCTGTAGTCAAGGGGCACTGGGTAAAAGCTTCTCCTGAAAATGCAACAATTCCAAATCGGTCGTAAGGTCTTTTCTCGACAAAATCTGCTGCTACAACTTTGCTTGCTTCCAATCTATCCGGTCTGAAGTCTCTGGCCAGCATGCTACTCGAAAGGTCCATAGCCAGCATGATGTCTATGCCTTCGGCTTTAACTTCTTCTTCCTTAAGGGTTCTCTGAGGCCTGGCCAAAGCCATAACCAACAAGGCCAGCGCGAGCAATCGCAGGTAGGGTAATAATTTATTTAAACGGGTTTTCCAGGTTCTGAAAGTGCCAATAACCTCTACAGAAGGAAGTAAAAGGGCGGGATCAAAATATTTCCATCTCCTCCTTGAAAACCAGTCCAAAAGCGGAATGACCAGGAGAAAAATCAGCCAAAAAGGCTGAACGAAGTGAATATTTTGAAAAAAATCAACCACTTAGGCCTTGTTTTGTTAAAGCTGCAAATTTGCTAATTGGCGGGTTATTGCCAAAATAAAACCTGTTTTTGTAATACAGATTTAAAAATCAATAACAACTGAAATCAGTGATTTGGTCAAATGATTCCACTAAAGGATGTCCAACATCATCAAAAAAACCGTTGAAAGGATTAATTTTGCAGCCAAATAATAATTTTCCCTAACCAGAATAACCATTAAATACATACACATGGATTTTAGTTTAACTGAAGAACACTTAGCCGTACGAGAAGCTGCCAGAGAGTTTGCTCAAAAAGAACTGCTTCCCGGAGTAATCGACCGTGATAGAGAGATGCGATATCCTAAAGAACAGGTGCAAATGATGGGTGAACTTGGTTTCCTGGGCATGATGGTTTCGCCTGAATATGGTGGCGGTGGAATGGATAGCCTTAGCTACGTGCTGGCAATGGAAGAAATATCCAAAGTTGACAATTCCTGTTCTGTAATTATGTCTGTAAACAATTCCCTGGTTTGTTGGGGATTGGAAACATTTGGTACAGAAGAACAAAAACAAAAATATCTGCCAAAATTGGCAACCGGTCAATGGATTGGAGCTTTCTGCCTTTCGGAGCCTGAAGCAGGTTCTGACGCTACCAGTCAAAGAACCACAGCCATAGATATGGGTGACCATTATTTGTTGAATGGAACTAAAAATTGGATTACCAACGGTGGTACTTCTAATGTTCACCTGGTGATGGCCCAAACCGATGCAGCAGCAGGTCACAGGGGTATCAATGCTTTTATCGTGGAAACTTCATGGGATGGAGTTGCTATTGGTGCCAAAGAAGACAAACTTGGAATCCGCGCTTCGGATACTCATACTATTATGTATACCGATGTAAAAGTTCCAAAAGAAAATAGAATTGGTGCTGACGGATTTGGATTCTCGTTTGCAATGTCAACATTAAACGGAGGACGAA
>JAGQWW010000614.1 GCA_020436955.1 Saprospiraceae bacterium
TAGTATTTAAAATACATACCAACCTAAAAGTGCTTCAAATCCCCAAATCCAAAACCATGGATAGGCTTGTTCCTATTCAAACCATTTAATTAAACACAATAAATAACATTGGAAATGGTATTCCAGGTGCCTCGGAATCACCCTGGAATTGTATTGCCCTTTCCACAAACGGACAAAAAAAGAGAATCTATGAGAAAGCTTCACCTGATGGTGCTGCCAGTAATCTATTTATTGACAGTCTTTTCGATTAATGCCCAAATTACAGGGACAGCATTTAGAGATTACAATGGAGATGGAATCCAACAAGGTGGAGAACCTGGTCGGGATGGCATCATTGTAAATGCATACGCTAATGTTCCTTCTCCCGGAACTGATATTTTGGTTGCGACAACAATAACTGCATCTGATGGTACCTATACCCTAAATCCGGGAATGTATCCTGTAAGATTGGAATTTGAAATCCCAACCGGCAATTGCAATCTTGATCCTTCGCAGGATTATTCGGGGTCAAATGGAAACTTATATGGGACAGCGGTGCAATTAGTAAAAGCCCCTGGGACATATGATTTTGTATTGAGTTATCCTTCAGATTTTTCTTCAGAGGCAGACCCCAAAGTTTTTGTCCCTTGTTATACAAATGGAGATCCACTAGCGGGTGGAAATGCTGGTACAGCTGATGCTTTTGTTGATTTTAATTATTTCAGTTCCGGTTATGGTTCCAACTCAGGAAGACCCGGTGCAAGTGCACCGCCTCATGGAGTATTGGCACAAACAAAGCAAATTGGAGCAACTTATGGTGTTGCCTTCTCAAAACAAGCTCAAAAGATATTCACCTCTGCATTTTTAAAACGACACATCGGCATGGGCCCTCTTGGAGGTGGAGGGATATATATTTTAGACCCTAATGCTCCATTAGATCCAAATGCGGATTTAAGTTTTATGGATTTTGATGCCTTAGGAATTGCTACTAGTGATGAAGTAAATCCGTATTCAGACGCGAAAATCGGTTACAATGTAGTTCAGTTTAGCCCTGTAATTGGTACTAATACTGACCGCGGATTGAATGGCGATAAGACACAACCAAATTCAGATCCGGCTGCCTATTCGCAAGCTGGAAAGGTCTCATTTGGTGACCTTGAAATATCTGAGGATGGTCGATATCTGTATGTTATCAACCTTTACGATAGAAAATTATATCAAATTGACCTGGTGGATCCTTTTAATCCTCAGGCACCCACCATTGCAAATGCGCCTTCAAGAATTAAAGGGTTTGATATTCCAGATCCATGTTCTACTATGGCATCTGGGGAATACCGCCCTTTTGGACTTTCCGTCAAAAGAGGGAAAGTTTACGTGGGTATTGTATGTACCGGTGAATCTATGCTTGGAGCAACTGTAGGTACCGTAAACGATGTAACGGGTAGTATATGGACTTTTGACGTTGCATCCGAATCGTTTGATATGAGTCC
>JAGQWW010000615.1 GCA_020436955.1 Saprospiraceae bacterium
ACGCCTCTCATTCTGGCAAATTTGGAACATGAGCTTTGGATTCCTTGGAATCCAATTTGGTTTTGCATTGCAAAATGCTAATGTAAGCCGGATATTTGAAACACTCGGCGCAAATGTCGACGATATTCCTATTTTATGGATTGCTGCACCTGTTACCGGACTAATTATGCAACCCATTATCGGGCATATGAGTGACAATACATGGAATCGATTAGGTAGACGACGCCCTTATTTTCTTATCGGTGCAATTTTGGCCTCACTTGCTTTGCTAATCATGCCCAATTCACCTACCTTATGGGTTGCAGCAGGTATGTTGTGGATCATGGATGCCTCTATCAATATTTCCATGGAACCCTTCAGGGCCTTTGTTGGAGATATGCTCCCATCAAGACAGCGAACAATGGGTTTTGCTATGCAAAGCTTTTTTATCGGGATCGGGGCAATTGTTGCTTCTGCTTTACCCTATGTTATGACCAATTGGATTGGGATTGCGAATACCGCCCCGGATGGAGAAATTCCTCCTTCTGTTAGATATTCATTTTATATTGGGGGTTTAGTTTTTTTTCTGGCGGTCATATGGACTATTCTCAGAACAAAAGAATATTCACCTGAGCAGTTATCAGAGTTTCAAGCTTCTGAAAGACAGGAAAAGGGCACTGAAAATTCAAGTAACTACGATGAATCTCCTTTGCACCATGGAAGGTTTTTAAAAGGAAGTATCCTCTGGATTTTATCAGGAGCCATCATTACCTTTTTAATTTATTGGTTCAACCTTGAAAAAGAACTCTATATTTTGGGTGGTGGCTTAATTACATTCGGACTGGTTCAGGTGATCGTAGGATTAATGACCAAAGCCAAAAATACGGATAATGGATTGGTTGAAGTGATCAACGATCTTTTCAAAATGCCACTTACCATGAAACAGCTGGCTTTTGTGCAGTTTTTTTCATGGTTCGCCTTGTTTTCTATGTGGATATATACTACTTCCGGGGTTACGAGTTCAAAATACGACATGAAGCTTTATCCTGAACATGTTAATGAATTGGTATTAGCAACTTCTAATTTTGATACAGCACACCAAAAAGCTGATTATAGGGACCTCAAGAGTATTCAAAATGACCTTAAGAAATATTCATCTAAAATTAATCAAGGCGATCCATATGTTGTTTCTTCTGTTAAAGTTGTTAAATTTTTTAATGATAAAACACGTCTGATTGAAATGGATCTTTCGTCCGGTGTTAATAAGAGAATAGATCATGTACTTAAGGAGTATAACACCGGAGCTGATTGGGTAGGAGTCTTAATGGCTGTTTACAATGGTTTTGCTGCTATTATGGCTTTTGTATTAATAATCCTCGCCCGGCTAACCAACCGGAAAACTGTTCATTTTATAAGTCTTGTAATTGGGGGTATAAGCAGACTCGTTCCAAATAGCGGATTCGTAG
>JAGQWW010000616.1 GCA_020436955.1 Saprospiraceae bacterium
ATCCGTATTGGGGTATCCACCAAAGGTTCAATCCGATGGTGATTAGGGCTCCTCCAACTGATATCCAGGCTCCGTATCGGGTTCGATCGGTGAGTTTATACCAAACTGAAAAATTATAATACATGCCCAGGAAGAGATTGGCCATCAACAATATCGGCACTACATCCAAGCCTGTCCAATAAGCAGGGTCGCCCAGGAAATATTTAAACAAATCGATGAAAAGACTCACCCCCAGAAAACCCAGCAATCCAAAAAGGAAAAAATAGTATGCCACCTGGGCATATACATCCTTTGCATTGTTCTCATTTTTCTGTTTAAAAAAGAAAGGCTCTGCTCCATATCGAAACGCTTGTGTAAAAAGCGCCAAAATCATCGCTAATTTGTAATTCGCTCCATAAATACCAAGTTGGGTCTGGTTTTCTTCCACGGTTCCGGAAAGTAGCCAGACCATCGCTTTCCTGTCAAAGGTTTCATTGATAACATAGGACAAACCTACCACCAACAAAGGCAAGGAGTATTGCAGCATTTTTTTCCAAAGTGCTTTATCAAAATGCCAGGACATTTTTCGCACTTCCGGCAACAACAAAAGGAAGGCTACCGCACTACCGATAAGGTTGGAAAGAAAGATATATCCAATACCAAATTCAGGGAAATAGACCGCATTTATAACCGGATTGAACCATTCAAAATAGCCTGTCTCCAGGGCCCAGGGACAGAACCAAAGGAAAAAAAGGTTGCTTCCCAGATTTACCATGATATTGGAAGTTTGAACTATTGCAAATCGAACCGGCCTACCGGATAGGCGAAGACTTGCTTTTGGTATCTCTGACAAAGTATCAAAAACCAATACGCCAAGGGCCAGGTAAATCAACCAAACTCGATCGGCATATCCGGAAATACCGGACATCCAGGGCGCCAACATGATAAAAATACCTCCCAACACTATAGTCGTGCCTGTAAGGGACCACATACCGGTGTTAAAGGCTTCCCGCTCCTCCCTTTTGTCTGAACCAAAACGGAAATATGCGAGTTCCATACGGTAGGTAAAAAATACAAGGGCAAAGGCAATGTAGGCAAACAAATCCGTTACAATTCCGTATTCATCAGGAAGGAAAAGACTGGTGTAATACGGTGTCAGCAGGAAATACAATAACCTGCTCACAATAGAGCTAATCCCGTAGATAGCAGTTTCCCCTGCAAGCTTTTTGATGGACAAGGTTATCGGATTTGGTAAAAAAATTAAAAAACAGTCCCGGTTCGATTAAACTGAAATTCAAAAACCTGATTATACATTGGACCGTAAATGTAAAGAGCTTTAACTAAATTACTAATTTCGTACCTGTTCGTTTCAATTCGAAAGATACATACAAACACTTTTGCAAGATGATAGATCTTCCCCTTTTAAAAAAGATTTGTGAGACCCCTGGTGCTCCCGGATTT
>JAGQWW010000617.1 GCA_020436955.1 Saprospiraceae bacterium
TGTGGATAACTCTATGTGGAAAAATATATGGCAGTTTTTTTAAATATTTCCCAAAGGAATTTCCTTCTGTTTTTAGCCAAAAAACAGAAATGCATTTTGTTTGCATGGGGATTTTCAAAAGGGTCAAAAAATATTTTCCTGTAGGAGTGTTAAAAGAGGCGTTTTCTTTGAAAATACCAGATCAAAAGAAAACTTACGACAATTGAAATCGTGAAAATATATAAGAGGGCCAGCTTGGATTCGGAGAAAGGCAGTGGAATGTTCATTCCATAAAAACTGGCAAACAGGGTAGGCACCATCAGGATAATGGTAATGAGCGTCAAACGCTTCATAACGATGTTCAGGTTGTTGGAAATGATGGAACCGTAAGCATCCATGGTACCGTTAAGGATGTTGGTGTAAATGTTGGCCATTTCCAGGGCCTGACCGTTGTCGATAATGATATCTTCAAAAAGATCCTGCAGTTCTTCATCCTGGCCTATGCGCAGGTAATCCGAACGCTTCATCTTCATTTTTAATAATTCGTTTGAAGAAAGGGAGTTTACAAAGTAAACGAGCGACTTTTCAATACTCAGCAGCTGCTTGAGCTCTTTATTTCTACTTGAGTCCAATAACTCTTGCTCAATCAGGTTCCTTTTAAGGTTGAGTTTTTTCAGGCAGTTCAAAAAACGATAAACGTTTTGCTCCAGAATCTGTAAAACAAACATCCTTTCTTCGGCCGGATCAAAATTTTTGACTTTCCCTTCAATAAACATTTCCAACACGGGAGTCTCATAAGCAGAGATGGTAATGATGTGATCGCTGGTCAGGATGATACCAATCGGTGCAGTGATATACACGGCATCATTTTCACTTTCAGCCTCATTAAGGATGGCAGTATTTACCAGGATAAGACGCACATCATCTTCCTTTTCAAAGCGCGAACGCTCATCAACGTCCAGTGAGTCCGTAAGGAAATCTAAGGGAATTTCGAACTGGTTGGCAATTTCTTCCAGTTCCTCCAGGGTGAAGGGAGGAGTAATATTGATCCAGGCATTTGGTACTGGCTCTTCCAATACTTCGAGGGTGCCCTGCCTTTTTAAAAAATATTGTACCATGACCCCGGGTTTCGCTACAAACTTACAATGAAAGTATGGTAAGTTGGAAATTGCATTCAACTAAATGCGTACTTTAGAGATTTAATTTTTTCGACAAGGTCTTAACAAGGATCTATTTTGATTTTGAAGCCGCTTTTATTTTCTTTACAGAATGTCCTTTTAAAAAATAATAACATGAAGCAGTTTTACCTTTTTATCCTCATCATTTTTGGAGCTGGTCAATTGAATGCTCAGTTTGACCATTTTATTTTTCAAAATGTAAATAAGGTTCCTGGGAGTTTTCC
>JAGQWW010000618.1 GCA_020436955.1 Saprospiraceae bacterium
TTCTCCTTTTCTGGAGGGTGGGAATTTATCGATATGATTGAGGTTGATGATGCGGTCTTCTTTCCTAAGATTTTGAAAAATTGGGTGTGCCCAAAAAATGAATCGAGTCAAAAAGTTCTCTCTAAATCGAGCCTCTTTATTGGCTTTGGTAATAATAACATGATCATTCACCGTCACCGCAATATCCCTGGTGAAAATGAAATTTGGAATAGGATCGAAATAGATAAAATCTCCTTCTTTATCATATCCGGTAATAAGGATATCGGTCAACTTTTCATTGGGAAGGGAATCCAAATAGGTCTTTTGATCATGAGAAAGCTCTTCATAATAAGAGATCTTTTCCATCATTTCAGCCTTGCTTTCCGGGTCACTTTCCAATGCTTCAAAAAGAAGATCACGGGTTTCCAAAACGTTCTCCTCGCCTACAAATGCTTTCAAAACTCCGGTAAAAATATCGTGCTCCTCCTGCATGTGAGGTAGATGGACGATATCATCAAATAACAAATCTTCGGCTTGACGAGGCGATACACGGGCAATTCCTTCATCAGGGCGATGAACTATCACTCTTTTCAATCTCCCGATTTCGGAAGACACATTAACCTTAGGCATATGGTTTTATTTAAATATTGAGGACTTTTTCTATTTCGTAGACTGCATTTATTTTACCTGCAAATATGCAATAAAAGGCGGGATTTTTTTGAAATTGGCCTATTTCGGTCGGCCGACTATCATCGATATGACTGGCTTTCAATTTCGTTTTCACCGTAAACCTGGATGCTACATATTTCGGCAAACAATCGTCTGTGATATAATGCTGTAATTGTTTACGCATTTTTTCAAAAGCAGTTGCCGGTTTGAACGCACAGGTGGTACAATTTTCCAAAGACTGTGGCTTGCAGTTTTGATTTTCATCCTGGCAGGAAAAAATCGGAAGCATCTGGTCCGATTTAGCATGATGGGTATAAAGTACAGAAGAAAGTGAGTGCAAACCGGAATGACCGAATGGCATATAGGAACAAAATGGGCCATCCATCACGGTAAGTGCTGTGTCTGCAAAGGCTCCTGGTTTAGTGAGGCAAATTTCACTTAATTCATAAACTATATCAATTAAAGGCTGATTAAAAACTTGTTGGATAGCATTGGTACCGGCGTAGGTTGCATTGATAACTGCGCCAGCTGCAATTGAATCACCGGATCGCAAAGTAATGTCCCAACTCCCTCCCTTCTCATTTACCTTGACAACCGTATTTTTTGTAAAAATTTCCACCTCATTCAGGTTTTGCAACCTTTCAATATAATGCTTTGCAATACCATCGGGGTCAAAGGCAGGTTCTTCAATTTCATAAATTGCCTTTAGGCGATCCA
>JAGQWW010000061.1 GCA_020436955.1 Saprospiraceae bacterium
AAGCTGGTATTGCAACAAGAGGAAGTATCTTTTCTAAATCAAAGAAATGATGGTGCTTTATCGCTAGACTTAAGTAAGAATCCTAAAGGGATTTATCTTGTACAGCTTATATTTGACGACAAAATGATGACGACAAAAATTATTAGCCATTAAACTCTTTCAAAATGCTAAAAGGCGTCAAGGACGGCATAAATTCAGCGTGGGATACCCTGGTCGAAAAAGCTAACTTTATTAAGAAGGGATCAAATAAAATGATTGATTCCTGGCTGGATGTGTTACCAAGAATTGCATCATATGGTTTTGAAATAAAGAGTTTTGCGATGAATTACTCTATTAACCCGTCTATGGAAGTAGAGTTATTAGGTGCTTATGAGGATTTTTCTATTGAGCGTATCAATGAGATAATGAAAGAGAATAAAAACCGACCTGCAGTTATATCTGTTTTCCAAGCGCTCAAAACAACTATAAGTCTTCAGAAAAGATTGAATGAAACTCCCAAAGAAGAAATTATTATTGAAGTCCGGGTTTCTATTTCTCCGGAAATCAAAGTCTTTTTGGGAGTTCCATTGATAGAATAGATTATTTCTTTCTTCTAAAGCGGCCGGTGTTATTTCTTCTTCCTCCGCCACCACGGTTGTCATTACGTTTATTATCGTTACGACCTCTATTGTTGTTGTCGTCTCTTCCTTTGTTTTTTCTCCTATTGGAGTGGGTAAGGCTATCTAATTCTGCATTTTCATGCAACTCCAATTTGCCGTTAGATAGTGCTTTAATGTCTTCGATAATAATTTCATCACTTACATAATGCTCCTTATTCCAGGTTTTGAAAGCCATTTTCATATAGTTTCCAATTACCTCTACAAAAGCATCTTTGTTATCACCATCTTCCATAGCGATTGCCTTTCTAATCAATTCCTGCACATTGTGTCCATAATGACGGAAGCGTTGTTCCGTCACGGGATAACCAGGGTGGTTTGGCTTTTTCGATTCCGGTTCCGGTTTTGGAATTTGGCCGTCCAAGGGTACAACATCAAGGTCATATTCAGCAATGCGAAAAACATGTTTCCACAACTTCTCTTTTACATCATCTATGTTTCTGTTCTGAGGTACCATTTGCATCATCAGACCAATTATTTTTTCAATAAAAGCCTGACGTTCCTCCGGATTTTCTAATTGTTTAGCCGCATTTATCAATTCCTGCACATTTCGACCATATTCCGGCATAATTAGCGGTTCCTTGGCCGAGTTATATTCCATTTCGAATTTAAATGACATATCAAAAAGTTGTAAATGATGATTTTCTGTTATTCAACGGTAACCGACTTGGCCAGGTTACGTGGCTGGTCCACATTACATCCTCTCATAACAGCAATGTAATAAGACAACAATTGCAAAGGTACTACTGAAAGCAGTGGCGTTAATGGTTCTTCTGTATCAGGAATTTCGATTGAATAATCTGCCATTTTGCTGATTTCTTCATCTCCTTCTGCTACGATGGCAATTACCATCCCCTTTCTTGCTTTAACTTCCTGAACATTGGAAGCAATCTTGTCATATGCACTTTTGTTGGTACAAATGACAATGACCGGCATGTTTTCATCAATCAATGCGATAGGACCATGCTTCATTTCGGCTGCCGGGTATCCTTCTGCATGGATATAGGAAATTTCTTTCAATTTCAGTGCACCTTCCAAAGCAACCGGGAAATTATACCCTCTGCCTAAATAAAGTGCATTGTTAGCATCCTTGATTTCGCGGGCAATATATTCGATTTGTTTTGCCTTTTCAAGCACCTTCGCCAGTTTGCCCGGTATATTTTCCAATTCCACCAACAATCGGTGATAATATGATTCGGAGATGGTTCCTCTTTTATGTGCAAGGCTAAGTGCCATCATCGTCAGCAAGGTTACCTGTCCGGTAAAAGCTTTTGTACTGGCTACTCCGATTTCAGGACCAGCGTGTATATAAGAACCTGCATCTGTAATACGCGCAATAGACGAGCCCACAACATTTACGATGCCGTAAACCAGGGCATTACGCTTTTGAGCCAATTCTATAGCTGCAAGTGTATCTGCGGTTTCTCCTGACTGGCTTAAAGCAACTACCACATCATCTTCATTGATAATAGGATTTCTATACCTAAGTTCTGATGCATATTCTACTTCGACCGGCATACGTGCTAAATCTTCCAACAGATATTCACCGATCAAGCCGGCATGCCAGGAAGTGCCACAACCTGCAATAATAAAACGGGAAGCTTTGGACATTTTTGCACTGTACTCATCCACTCCACCTAATCTAATCCAACCTTCATCCGCATTAATTCTACCACGCATGGCGTCACCAATGGTTTTCGGCTGTTCGTGGATTTCTTTCATCATGAAGTAATCATATCCACCTTTTTCCAGCTGTTCAATTTGCAATTCCAGCTGATGTACATATGGACGTTGGATTTTATTACTCTCAATGGTTTTGATTTCCATTTCACCATTACGGTTAACAACAGCTATTTCACCATCGTTAAGGTATACTACCTGTTTTGTGTGCTCAACGATTGGAGTAGCATCAGATGCCATGAAAAACTCATCTTCTCCTATACCAATAACCAAGGGGCTCTGCTTTCTGGCGCCAACCAACTTTTCCGGATCTCTTTTGTCCATCACCACAATTGCGTAGGCTCCAATAACCTTTGTCAGAGAAATCCTAACCGCATCTTCCAATGGAAGATTTTCCCTTGTCTGGATTTCCTGGATAAGGTGTACTAATACTTCAGTGTCGGTCTCACTTTTAAAAACATGGCCTTCATTTTCCAATGCTCTTTTTAAAACAGCATAGTTTTCAATGATGCCATTATGAACCAAAACAAGATTGTCATCACCAGAAGTGTGCGGGTGTGCATTGGTATCGTCCGGTTTACCATGCGTAGCCCAACGTGTATGACCAATACCGGAAGTTCCGTTCGTCTTTTTGGCATTGATGAAGTCTACAAGATCTGAGACTTTACCTTTTCTTTTATAGAGATTGAAAGTTCCGTTAAGTATGGCTACTCCGGCACTGTCATAACCCCTGTATTCTAATCTTTGCAGGCCTTTTATTATGATAGGGTAAGCTTCCTTGGGGCCTATGTATGCTACTATTCCGCACATTTTAAACTAAATATTTAGTTGGCAATGAGTGAGTAAAACAAGTTGATTTTGGCGGGATGGGTTGGATGGTTGCCACCATAAAACGCAGCTCTGCTTGCAATTTGCCAACGTTGGTGTATTTGAATGTACACTTCTGATGGTTCTTCTCCTGCCCACACTTTTGAAAGATATGCGCCAATATTAAATTTATAAGTAGTCAGATTTGTGGTTGTGTTTTCCTGCGGTGTTCCTCCAAACCATACACTAAAATCCGAGCTATTTACCACATACAACAGGTCATCAACGAATAACTTCGTTGAATCGTCTGCCTCCTTGTAGATCATTAACTGTGCTGGAGGATTAAACAAATCAGGGTTGAGTCCTGAGATATCAGCCATGGTTATTTCCAATTCGGCCTTACTGATAACTACTCTATCCGTAAACGGATTGTCCGGTAAGATTACTTTTCCTTCTAATCCCTGAAGCCCTTGCACAAAAAACAAAGAATCGTTGTTGTCACCATTATTTAAAAGAGGTTCAATCATGGTGCCCGCGTAATCCTGTGTGTAATTAGGGATTAAGGTCTGAAAAAAGAAAGTTCTTGACCTAAAGGTTGTATCGTTCTCATGATAATAAATCCTGATAGCAGAATTTGAATTAACAAAATCCAAGGCTAAAATACTTGGAGTTTCGTTGGATGGCTTCAGGAAAAAGCCTTTATATTTTTCAATAAAAGCAGAATCAGTAATAAATACATTGGTATCGCTGGCAAAAAAGTCCTGCACAAATGCATCATCCAATTTGATACGCCATTCATTTTGGCGCATTTGGGTCTCTTCCTTTCCGTCAACGGCTTCGATTACGGTAATAGAATCGAAAGCACCAGGCGTGAAGCCACTGCTTGAACCTATTGCTACCATATCGGTCATGAAGGTACTATTGGAATAAAAGTCCTCATCATCATCAATATCTTCTGTTACCTGGTAAATCTCTGCAGCATAGGAATTGAACCAACTACCATAAGAAGTAGCAGAGTCTACATCCAATATTACGACCATCGAATCTACATTTCTAGCTTCCAGAAAACCCGGATTAAAATCAGGACCATTTATACGGAAGTACAATCCTGCAGTGGTTTTTCCAAAAACCGGATCGTTGAAATCTCCAATAAAGTATTGACTAAGGGTAGAAATGTTTGGAGAATATACTCGAACAGAATCTCCTCTTACTGTAGATATTTGTGGATGAAGCGTATCTGTGAAAAGCAGTTCGACCTGTTCATCTTCCACTAAATCTGAGCCAATTAGGCCTGGTTCATTACAGGATGCAATAAACAGCAATCCCAGAATTACTATGCTTAGGTGCGATAATTTTAGCATTAAATACTTTTGCTTCGTTTGGTTAATTACACAAAAAAGTAGCCGTTTCATGTTTGCCTGAATTTTTTGATATACTACTAGAGTGTATCATATTCAGGAAAGTGTTGTATCGTGAAACGGCTACCTTTATTATTTCTCAATATCTGTTACAGGGATCTTACACTTCTGCTTCCGCAAGCAAGTTGTTGTAAAATTCCATATATCCATCCAGGAAGTTGTCTCCTTCCTGAAAGTCTAAAACTGGTTTGTCCAAACCGGAAACCAACCCTTTCATATCGTCTGTAATGTTTTCGCTTGCAACGATTACACCATCAGCATTGGTAACTGCTCCTTTGTGAAGGGTAATACCGCCTTCACCTTTATAAGAAGCCAGTTCTTCTGGGGTTATGTTATTGATGGATGCCTTCTCAAGGAAAGTATCATCAAATGAAGTTTCCAAGGTATTTTCATACATAGAATAAACCACCTTTGCATTTTCAAATAATGGGTCAGTCTTGTATGCTGTTCTCAGGTATGCCGGAACCAGGCTGGTCATCCAACCATGGCAATGCACGATATCCGGTGGCCATCCAAATTTTCTTACAGTTTCAATAACTCCTTTACAGAAGAAGATCATTCTATCTGCATTATCTTCAAATGGCTTGTCGTTTTCGTCGGTAAATACTCGCTTTCTTTTAAAAAACTCTTCATTATCGAGGAAATAAACCTGCATGCGAGCTCCCGGTAAGGAAGCTACCTTAATAATCAACGGATAGTCATCGTCATCAACGATAATATTCATACCGGAAAGACGAACAACTTCGTGCAATCTGTGTCTGCGCTCATTGATTGTACCAAATCTTGGCATGAGCACTCTGATTTCCATTCCGTTTTCCTGAATATGTTGAGGTAATTGGCGAGCTATGTTTGAGATAATTGAAAGATCTGTATAAGGCTCCATTTCCTGAGTGACAATCAGGACTTTCTTTTTCTCCATATTGTTAATACTGTTTTCAGAAAGGTTAAAAATGACCAATGACAGAAGCGCAAAGTTAAGAAAAAAGTCCGAGTTTTACTTATTTTTAGCCCTTCTGCACGTCCCCAACTACCATAATTAACTATTTGTTTAGTTTTTAATCCTTTAAATAGACACAGCAGGGAAACCACATGATCTTATTTAAAAAAGTATCAGATCTCAAAAAGTTCGTTGAAGCACAGCGATTGATGGGAAAATCTATCGGATTCTCGCCTACCATGGGAGCATTACACTCAGGGCATATGGCATTGCTTCACACTTCTCAAGCTCAATGCGATATCAGCATCGTCAGTATTTTTGTCAACCCTACTCAGTTCAATGACCCGGAAGATTTAAAAAAATATCCTAGGACAGAGGGTAATGACCTTGCAATGTTGGATAAAGAAGGTTGTGATGTCGTTTTTATGCCGGGTGTGGATGATATCTATCCGAAGAACCTGCCTGAAACTCCAAAGTTGGACCTGGAAGGTTTGGACAAAGTAATGGAGGGTGCTTTTCGGCCAGGGCATTTTGATGGTGTAGTGCAGGTAGTAAAAAGGCTTTTAGATATTGTTGCGCCGGACAAGCTTTATATGGGCCAAAAAGATTTTCAGCAGTTTACCATCATAAATTTTATGATTGAGCAGTACAAGCTTCCGGTAGAATTGGTGGTGGTGCCAATCGTAAGGGAAGATTCAGGTTTGGCAAAAAGTAGTAGGAATGTGCGTTTGAGCGAAGCTGCCAAGCAAAAAGCTACTTCCATCTTTCAACAATTATCCGGACTAAGGGCTGCATTGGAAAAATTTTCACCCAAAGAAGTGGAGACAAAATTTTTAAAGGCTTTAGAAATCGCAGGTTTGGAACCGGAATACCTTTGTATAGTGAATGGAAAAACCTTGCAACCTGTTTCAGATTTCTCGAAAGAGTCATATGTTGTGGCTTGTACAGCAGCCTGGATCGAAGGAGTGCGTTTGATAGATAATATGATTCTGAAACAATAGAGTTTTCTGGGTGTTAATGATACATTATTTGGAGAGACGGGTTACTTCGGGGCTTAAATTTCGTCCAAATGATAAAAAATTGCTCCTGTCGGTGAAAAGTTAACATCGAATGTATCAGCAGGGGCTTTTACTCTAATCAAATATTACTATTTTTGCACCCGCTTATGATGATACAAGTTTTCAAATCGAAAATTCACAGAGCCACTATTACAGAGGCCAACCTTAACTATGTGGGAAGCATCACTATAGATGAAGATCTTATGGATGCTGCTAACCTTATTGAAGGTGAAAGGGTCCAGATTGTGAATAACAATAATGGTGAGCGTCTGGAAACGTATGTAATCAAAGGACCAAGAGGTTCAGGTGTGATTTGTCTGAATGGAGCTGCAGCGAGAAAAGCTGAAGTAGGAGATGTGGTAATCATCATTTCCTATGCTTATATGGATTTTGAAGAAGCAAAACAATTCAAACCAACGGCCATCTTCCCTGACGAAAACAACAAGCTTCCCGCTTAAGGAAACTTAAAAAATCCCTTTTTTTGAAACAGAGAATCAACTCCCTTTTAAAACTGACCCTCTTTTTTGGAATCGGATTCCTGATTCTCTACCTACTCTACAATAGCCAGAATAAAGCCTATCAGGCACAATGCCAGATTGATGGCATCCCTTCAGACGAGTGTGATTTCCTGGGAAAGTTGTTTGCAGACTTTGCAAGTGTTAATTACTGGTGGATTGCAGCTATTTTGGTGGTATATTTCATTAGTAATATCAATAGGATGATACGTTGGAAAATGTTGTTGAAGCCAATGGGCTTCCATCCAACTTATCTCAATATGTATTTTACTATCATGCTGGGGTATTTTGCCAATCTGGGTTTTCCTCGTATGGGTGAAGTAGTAAGGGCCGGAGCCTTAGCCAGGTATGAAAAATTGCCTGCAGAAAAGGTAATGGGAACTATCGTTACTGACAGGATCTTCGACCTAATATCACTTATCCTGGTAGTCGGGTTGGCGTTTATTTTGGAATTTGACACCCTCTGGGGATGGTTATCTACTAATGCAAGCGCAGGTGAAAAAGCCGGGTTTTTTACTCAAACCTGGGTACAGTTGTTACTAGGTTTTATTGTGATAATGGGAGTAGTGGCTTGGGTCCTTAGAAAAAGGTTAATGGCTTTACCTGTTTTTCTTAAAATAAAAAATCTCCTGATTGGCTTTGGCGAAGGATTGCTTTCAGTCAGAAAAGTTGACCAGCCATTCTGGTTTGTTTTTCATAGTGTAAGCATATGGGTAATGTATTTCCTGATGGCTTACTTCTGTTTGCTTTCATTCGGTCCTACTGCTCATTTAGGTCCCATCGCTGCGCTTTTAG
This sequence comes from Saprospiraceae bacterium, assembly GCA_020436955.1. Lineage (GTDB taxonomy): Bacteria > Bacteroidota > Bacteroidia > Chitinophagales > Saprospiraceae > JAGQWW01. Next base: position 7,867 of record JAGQWW010000061.1, read on the forward strand.
TTTTTGTTTTTGGTGCATTTGGTATCGTAATTCCGTCTCCGGGTGGTATGGGATCTTACCATTTTTTAGTGATGGTCGGGTTGGCTTTGTATGGAATCGGAGGTGGAGATTCTTTCTCTCTTGCCAATATCATGTTCTTTTCCGTGAATATCTTCGGAAATGTTTTTTGGGGAATTCTTGCATTAATTATCTTACCCATCATTAACAGAGAATATAATCCGCAAGAACCCGTTTTGGAAAGTGGTTCCTAATTCAATTGCATGCAAGGTTATTTCACTATTCGACTATTCCTTACAGGGATAATTTGCCTTATTTATTCCCTTTTACCAGCACAGTCACCAGAATTGGTACAGCAGGCCCGTGCTCAATTTGATAAAAAATACAATCTGGTTTGGACCAAGCAATTCAAAGGTCGATTTAATGACTACAACGATATTGCTATTGCGCTAGCTTATGACGGGTTATACTGTAAAGGTGTTTGGCAATTTTTAAAAAGCAGGGAAACCTTTCGGTTAGATGGCACTATAGAAGGCAAAAATCTTTTATTGAATGAAACTGATGAAGAAGGAAACATCACCGGATATTTACAAGGGACATTAGACGGAAATAATTTTGTTGGATCCTGGTCCAGGCTGGATAACCAATTTGGCGTACCTGTAAGTTGGGAATTGTCTGAAAGGCAGAGTTTGTTGCCATCTTATTGTGGAGAAAATAAATGGATCAACAGGTATACCGGCGTTTTGGGAGGTAAAACACTTGAATTAATTCTTCAAAAGGTCCATGGTGATTTTGTCCAGGGTAAGTTATACCTGGAAGATAAAAACATTACTTACGATGTTTCCGGGCAAGCTGTAGCTGCCGGGTCTACCTACCTACAATTGCGCAATTACCTTGATGAGCCAAGCGGATATTTACTCGTCGATCTGCATAACCAGGTTTCTTTCAAAGCAATTTGGGAAGATGAGAAAAAGAATAAACTGGAAGGGAACTTTGACCTCAGCGGGCGATTAATCATTGGTTGTCTGGAATATGCTGACTTTTTTGGTGTATGCGATATCATGTTTCCAAAATCCAATCAATCTGCTTTCAATAAATATATAGAGACTTTTGCAGAGGAATTTGCTTCTGATTGCAGGGCTTTTTTACGTCAAAAGTCAAAAGAACTGACCAAAGACCCTGATTTACGCATCAGTTATTATGCAAATGGATGGTTTGAAACTGAATTTTTCAATAGAGAAATCATCAGTGGCATACAGGAGTTCAGTGCAAGTTGGGAAAAAGAACCGGTCATGATTCCTGTCAATTATCATCTTCCCAGCGGTAAAGTCATAACATTTGAAGATATTTTTAGGGAAGAATATGACATGCCTTATTTCGTAGAAAAAGTGGTGCGAAAGGAAATGGAAAAACATCCCTTATATAAATCCGATCCAAGTTTTAGAGCCTGGATCAAAAAGGTTGATTTTCCTTTTTTTACCCTGAGAAGGGAGGGAATTTATTTTAGTACAGGATTTAATGCTGTTTATGGCAGGCAAGGCATTACTATTCCATTTTCAAAATTGCGTTCTTTTTTAAAAAAGAAAACCTACTGGGAGGACAGTTTTTTTAAATAGATAGTTTTTTTCAATTTTGAACCTACAGGGAGTAAAAATCCTTATACAATAGCATTTTAAAAATCTATCATGGAGACCGCAGATTTGCTAAAGAAAGTAAGGAAGATTGAGATAAAGACAAAAGGTCTTTCCAGCCATTTGTTTTCCGGAGAATATCATTCAGCCTTTAAAGGCAGAGGAATGTCATTTAGTGAAGTGCGCGATTATCATTATGGCGACGATGTAAGGAATATTGACTGGAATGTAACAGCAAGGACCGGGCGGCCGCATGTAAAAGTTTTTGAAGAGGAGCGCGAGTTGACAGTAATGCTCCTGATTGATGTAAGTGGTTCTTCTATGTTCGGTTCGATAAGCGCTACCAAGAAAGAAATCCTTACCGAAATTAGTGCTGTGTTGGCCTTTTCAGCTATCAATAACAACGACAAAGTCGGTGTGCTTTTTTTCAGTGACCATGTTGAGCGCTATATTCCACCAAAAAAGGGCAGAAAACATATTTTAAGGATCATTAGAGAATTATTGGACTTCGAAGCGAGTGGCCGTAAAACCGATTTGTCTGAAGCTTTTCAGTTTTTTAATAATGTTTTGAAAAAGAAGAGCATCGTTTTTGTGCTGTCTGATTTTGCAACAAAGGATTATGAAAGAGCACTTCGCATAGTTGCCAGAAAACATGATCTAATTGGTTTGCAATTGACTGACCCAAGAGAAGAAAAAATACCCAATGTTGGTTTAATACAGGCCGAAGACCCAGAAACCGGCAAAATTCAGTGGATGGATACCTCTTCTTCCGGATTGCGAAAGAAATATGAAGAAGTTTTTCAGGGTTATCAGCAATATTTTAAGTCTACCTTTTTGAAAAGTGGTGCTGAGGTAGTCCAGATTAAAACCAATGCATCTTATGTGAATGCACTCCTCAAGTTTTTTCAAAAGAGAGCCGGAATATGAGAAATGGGTGGATAATTATCTTTTTGTTGTTGTCTAACATTGGTTTTAGCCAGGTTCAGGTTATTGCTAACCTTGATACT
>JAGQWW010000619.1 GCA_020436955.1 Saprospiraceae bacterium
GGATCAGGCATAAAAAAAGAGCCGGGCACAAAAAGTTGCCACGGCTCCTATATTGAAAAAATACCTACTATTGCCATCCGCCACCTAAGGCCTGGTACAGGTGTACCATAGAATTCATCTGCTCCAATTTGGTTTCGATGAGTTCCATTTTGGCTTCAAGGGCATCTCTTTGTGTCAACAACACCTCCATATAATCAGCACGAGCCGATTGAAAGAGACTGGTTGATATGGAAACTGAGCGATTCAGGGTTTTTACCTGTTCCTCCTTTGTGGCATACTTGCTACCCAGATTGTCCATTTTTGCCAATTGATTAGTAACCTCTCGATATGCATTCAGGATCGATTGCTGATAATTATAGACTGCCTGCTTTTGCCTTGCAGTACTTATCTGAAATCTTGCCTGTAGGCCCCGCTTGTTGATTAGCGGGGCAACCATATCACCGGCTAGTGAAAACAATAAGGATTCCGGTAACTTGGCCAAATACCCGGGTGTAAAAGCTTGTGCCCCAAAGGAAGCAGTTAAACTAAACTGAGGTAAAAAGGAAGCCCTGGCCACCTCCACGTCCAATCTGGAAGCAGCCAGCTCCAATTCAGCCTGTTTAATATCGGGCCTCTTGGTAAGCAATTGGGACGGTAGTCCTGTACGGATTGTATCAGGATACATTTCACTAAAGGCTTCCGAATTTCGCTCTACCGGTCCTGGTAACCTACCGGTGAGGAAATTAATGCGGTTTTCCGTTTCGATGATGTTTTGTCGGATATCGTATTGGAGGCTTTGATTCTTCAGCAATTCTGCTTCAAACTTTATTACCGCCAATTCGGTCACTTTTGCTGCTTGCTTTTGCAGCTTTACAATTTCCAATGCATTCTGCTGTATCTTAATATTCTGCTGCACAATGGCCAATTGGTTGTCCAAAGACAAAAGTTCAAAGTACGATTGTGCTATTTCTGCCACCAGGTGGGTAATCATGAAATTTCTTCCTTCTATCGTTGACAAGTAGCGAAGGGCTGCTGCTTTTTTAGCATTGCGCAGTTTTTTCCAGACGTCGAGCTCCCAACTGGCATAGGCACCTACCAAAAAATCAGGAAGCGGGTCAGGCATTTCCCGACCTTCATCTATTTCTGTGTTTGCATCACTTGCTCCCTGGCTGGTATACCTACCTACTTTTTCTACTCCGGTAGCAGCTCCAATTCCTACAAATGGCATGTATTCCCCTGTTTTCTCCAGTACTTCACTATTGGCCATTTCCATTTCTGCCAAAAGGATATGTAATTCCTGGTTATTGGCCAAAGCACTGTCAATCAGGTCAACGAGATAAGGGTCATCAAAAAATTCTTTCCAGGGTACATTTGC
>JAGQWW010000620.1 GCA_020436955.1 Saprospiraceae bacterium
ACATCTGTGATATCATTGAATGAAAGTCCCTTCTCTTTAAGTGAGCCTTCCAAAGATTCTGGTCCGTGTGGTTCAAAGAAAGATTGCCATTTTTCGCTTTGCTTGTTTCCAAGACCCGTATCCACCAAAATTTTCCTGTCACCCGTCTCAATCAATAAACACCGCATGGCCCAGGTACACAAGTTTTTTTCATCAGGTTGAATGGCTCTTGACCAAAGTGATTTTGGAACCACGCCAAACATAGCACCACCGTCAAGTTTAAACCGACCGGCATGAATAGTAGAAATCTTCATAAATGGATGTGGAATTTTAGTTGGATTTATCGTCTTTTTTTATTGCGAATACGAGGGTGTTGCCACTCTTCGCGCATGGCAAATTCGACAATTTTTTTCATAACATTTACCATGGACATAAAAATAAGATATCCAATGGCTAATACGACAAATATCCATGAAAAGGATCCTGCATCTTGAATAGCTAATCCGGAAAAGGCCCAGGCCAACAAACTAGCGATCACCATCAAACCAATAAAGCTGGCAAAAGACTGTCCCCAGTTTTTAATAGGGTCTTGTGCAAACAAACTGAAAATACTATTAAAAATTGCAAACAACATGATGGCTGAGCCTGCTGCCATCCAGGGAAATTTGGGCGACATCTCTATGCCTGCTCCTTTGAGCATAACCCCAAAAATCATTAAAATGAACCCGACTCCAAGTGCAACACCTGCCTGGAGAAATGGGCTGTAATGTTTTCCTAAAGAAAAATCTGGAGATTTGGTCATGTTGTTTGGTTCTACACCGGAAGGTGGTTATGATACAGTGAAAGTAAAATTTTTGACTCGTTTTCCCAATGTAACGATTCTGCAGCAGCGGCACAATTTTCGACCAGCGTTTTATATTGTTCAGGGTCTATAAATATCGCTTCAATTTGACTGCTTATCTCATTTGGATCAAGTGATTGTAAAAGAATAAAAACCTCAAATTGTTCATTTATTCTGCGGTATTCCGGAAAATCCATTTGTAGGGATGGTAAGCCTGCCTGGATGTAATCGAAGGCTTTATTTGCCAGGGAGTAATAATAATTTAAACCCTTATTTTCCAGAAGATTAACACCAAGATGCGCCGCACGAGTGTGTTTAGGCAAATCATCAGGCAGAACATAGCCCAGAAACTTGACCTTGTGATCGAGCTTATGGTCCTTTACCATTTGTCTTAATTGCTCCGAAAGATCTCCTTCACCGATCAATCGCAATTCTACATCCTTTAGATTTTCCATGGCTAAAATCAAAGCTTCTATTCCTCTTCCTTCATTTAAAACACCCTGGTAAAGGACAATCCTGT
>JAGQWW010000621.1 GCA_020436955.1 Saprospiraceae bacterium
CTATCATTGCTAAAACAGCACAAGAACTGGACATCCTGACTGTAGGTATTGTTACAGTTCCATTCCTGTTTGAAGGTAGAAGACGTTCATCTCAGGCGTTTGAAGGTTTGGAAGAACTGAAGAAAAATGTAGATACGCTTATCGTTATCTCAAACGATAAATTGCGTCAGATTCACGGTAATTTGTCTTTGACTGATGCCTTCTCTCAAGCAGACAATGTATTGACAACTGCTGCAAAAGGTATAGCCGAGATTATCACTGTGCCTGGTTATGTAAACGTTGACTTTGAAGACGTAAACACCGTTATGCGCAATAGTGGAGTAGCTATTATGGGTACAGGCTATGCGGAAGGTGACAACAGAGCCAAACGCGCAGTAGATGAAGCATTAAATTCTCCATTGTTGGAAGATTCCAATATCAGAGGAGCACAGCATATCTTGTTGAACATCACTTCCGGTACCAATGAGGTTACCATGGACGAGATTTTCGAAATTACTGAGTTCGTTCAGGAAGAAGCAGGAATTGGTACCGACCTTATCTGGGGTAATTGTTTTGACGAAAACCTTGGAGAAGGACTGTCAGTAACCGTGATTGCTACCGGTTTTGAAAAAGGTAAAACAGTTATGGCACATGAAGAAAAGAAAGAACGTGTCATAGTAAACCTTGATGATGACCACCAGCCAAGAGCTGTAGCGGACCTGGATAGTATGGAGACTTATTTGGGTTCAAATTCTAATACCATAGAATTTGATAACCTACAGGAGTCTATAAAAGATATCAATAAAAGAAGAAGCCCTGATTATGGGGAGCCTCATTTGAAAAATGAGGACCTTGAAAGAATGGCAGAAGAGGAAAAGAAAGCTCGTGAAGCCGAGTTCCGCAGAAAAGAAACTTTGCGTAACCGCGCTCCAAAGCATACCAATCCAAATGCCATTAACGAGCTGGAAAGAATTCCGGCTTATAAGAGAAGAAATGTAAGATTGGATGAAGTAGAAGATTCTGCAGAAAGCAAATTGTCCAAATGGTCAATTTCTGAAGATGATGAACCGGTGATGAGAGACAATAACACGTTTCTTCACGACAATGTTGACTAATAGCCATTGCTGGTTTTTAGGATAGATTCTTAGCCAAATTTGTTATTTGAAAGGTCCGTTGATGCTGCATTGACGGACTTTTTTTTATTTAACCATTCAATTCAAGGGGAATTATTTACAATTGGAAGGTGTTTTTATCCCGTTTGGAAGAATACATTTT
>JAGQWW010000622.1 GCA_020436955.1 Saprospiraceae bacterium
CCTTGTTACAGATCTCCTTGGTAGGGTGTACCGCCAATTTGAACAAACCGTATACCCTGGCGACAGGATTCAACTTAACCTGAACGACGTAGCTTCCGGTCTTTATTTTATACGTCTACAGACTGAGAAAGGCAGAGCGGTAAGCAGGATCGTGAAAGAATAAGTTGAATCTTGATTTTTGAATCTTGATTTGAAAGTGGAAAACGACAATCCGGGTGCGGGTTGTCGTTTTTTTTATGCATTCATTATTCCTATCTTGGTACAAACTTTTAACAAAAAAAATACATGTTTAGGATTCTGACTGTTACGTTAGTAATGCTTTGGACAGGCCTGTTGACTGCTCAATGCCCGGAAGGAGATGTAACCATAAGTAGTGAAGAAGAAGCATTAGCCTACCTTGAAAAATTCCCCAACTGTGAGACTTTAACAGGCAACTTCACCATTGGTCCACCGAATGGACAAGGTGCAACACGTATCGAAAAATTACCTGTTTTTGAAAAGATCAAAATCATCAAAGGGAACCTGACCATTCACAAAAATCAATGGTTGAAGGTGGCACCTGAATTCCCTCAATTGGACACGGTAGGTGGTCATCTTACTTTTAAAGAGAATGTTGACTTTGCCGGGGTTGTTGCATTTCCGGTCAAAGCAGTAGGAGGTGATTTTTCAGTAGCATGCGCCTCCTGGAAAGCATTCATTGAATTGCGGGCACCTGAATTGGTTAGGATTGGAGGCACCTTATGGGTGAATGCAAATCTAAGTTGGTATAGCTTTTTTCCAAAGTTGAAAACAGTTGGTCAGGCTATTAATATTTATGATCAGCCGGCGAAGATTTCTCAACTCAATGACTTCCATCAATTGGAATCCTGCGACAGGATTAATTTAAGCATGCACAATAAAGATCTTACCATTTCAGGTTTTGAAAAACTTAAAAACATTCAAGGCTTAGATTTGGAACTCAAAACCTCCGGATCCATTCAAATGGGCAACCTTAAGCCTGATTATATTACCTTGAATGGTTTGCCCTCTGATCTACAGTTGAACTTTTTAAAAGGAATAACTTCCTTAAGGTCGCTCAATTTGTACGAAATGCCCTCTGACGCCTTAAAATATTTCCCAAATCTAAGGAAAGTAGGTTTTGCCTATTTTAATTCAAGGGATAGAAATTCATGGGGAGCTGTCGGTAATTTACCTCAGATAGATACCGTGAATAATCTCATTTTAGGTG
>JAGQWW010000623.1 GCA_020436955.1 Saprospiraceae bacterium
CTCATCAAAACTCCATTGGCAGCGACGCTATAGCCTAAAGGGGAGGTTACATAAATATCAGTGCTATCTATTTTATCATTCAGGTCCTGCTTTACGGGTCTCCAGTCTCTGGCTCCGTAAGGCTCTGACAAGGTCCACATAAGAGGAGTTTCATCAGGTCCGTGACTACTGCTGACAAATGACCCAAATCCGGTATTATTTGGTGTACCTTCATAAGTTATGATAAGTGAATCGACAGCACCCAAAGGCAATGCATTGGGCAGGGTTATTTTAAACTGCCATTCACCAATTTCTTCAAAATTCAGATTGCCCTGGCTGCTTTGTACGCTGCTTACATCCAGACCGGCATTAAACATTTCCAGGTCTATCTCTGACAGTTGATCTTCGGTTACCGTGAAATACATGACGACTTCACCACTGATATAAAATTCGGCAGGATCTGCTGTCCAGTTAAATCGCTGGTAAAAAAGGTCGATACCTTTTTCTTCACTGGTAGCAAGGTCAGCCATTTTAAAAAGAGCCGCCTTTTTTTCCAGTTTTACAATATCATCGAGCGGGTCATTTTGAGCGAAGGTAAAATTGAATACAAATAGGAGGGCAAACGCGAATAGAATGGATACATTTTTCATACTGGTAAATTTTACTGCCTTATGAACAAGCCATAATAGGTAAAGGTCAGGTTCTTCCGCCAATTTTTTTGTGATCTGGATTGCATTTAAGGAAATGATTAGCTTGAATATCATTTCGGTTGGCGCAGAATTTGTCATTTGATTTTTTACCCCTCTTTAAGTAAGCTCCTCTATTAAGGATAAATTCGGTAGGTTGTCTACATCCTGTAAATCACTTTTGCTATGAAAAAACATTATTACCTTTCGGTTATTACCATCTTTACGCTAATCACGCTTCAATCTGGTTTTGCACAAATTGAATTTAAATTGGAGTATATGGAAGCGGAGGAAGTTTGGGGAGTTTTTGCCACTCCAGATACTAGTATCAATCCTTCAAGTAATATTATTCCGGGTTCGGGCCAAGTAACTGTCGTATTACCTAATGATTACCAAGTTGGAGAGGTCGTAAGTTATGCTGGAGCTTGGACTTTTGATGCTAGGAAAAATCATCCTGTAGAGAATCCAGAACGCGATTATGGTTCTTTTGGATGGAATGCAAACTTTCCGAGAATGGTGCTTGAAAAAGGGAAGGAAACATTACTTTTTACATTC
>JAGQWW010000624.1 GCA_020436955.1 Saprospiraceae bacterium
GACGAAGGCGTGTTTGGCGCCGCGCGCGAGTGCCTGGGGCGTGCCTTGCTCGATGATCTTTCCATCCTGCAAGACGACGATGCGGTCGGCGAGGATCAGCGCCTCCAGCATGTCGTGCGTGATCATCACCGAGGTCAGGCCGAGCTTCTCGTGCAACTCGCGATAGTCCTGCGTGAGTGCGTCTCGTGTCACCGGGTCGAGCGCACCAAAAGGCTCATCCATCAGCACGATTTCTGGCGAGGCTGCGAGCGCACGCGCGACACCGACGCGCTGGCGTTCGCCGCCGGAGAGTTCATCCGGCATGCGGGCTTCATAGTCGCGGGGCAGGCGGACGAGTTCGAGCAGTTCGCGCGCGCGGCCGCGCATCTTTTCCTGCGGCCAGCCGAGCAGGCGGGGCGTGATCGAAATGTTTTCCGCGATCGTCATGTGCGGAAACAGCCCGATGCCCTGAAACACATAACCAATGCGGCGGCGAAGCAGCACCGGATCGGCTTCGCGCACATTCTCGCCGCCGACGAAGACCATGCCTTCGACTGGGTCGGCAAGCCGGTTCACGAGCCGCAGGAGTGTGGTCTTGCCAGAGCCGGAAGGTCCGACGATTGCGACAAACTCGCCTTGCGAAATTTCAAGCGAGACGCCGTCGAGCGCGGGCCCCGACACGCCCGGAAACCGCTGCACGACGTGGTCGAAGGCAATTGCATGTCCGGTCATCGGCGCACCATAGGCCCCACAGGACACCGGCGAAACCGGCTTGCGTCCTCGACAGCGGCGCGCGGAGGTGTCAAATTAGTTGGTACGCCTACAATTAGCGCAAGAACAACAGGGAAACAGGGGAGTGACGATGCAGAATGTTGCGATGAAGATCGGCGGCCGCGATACGGCTTCCGCCGATGGACGCACTTATGAGAAGAAAAATCCGTTCACCGGCGAAGTGATCGCGCGCGTGCCCGATGCCGGCCCGCTCGACGCCGTGGCGGCGGTGGGCGCCGCGGCATCGGCGTTTGCGGAATGGTCGAAGACGCCGCTTTCAAAGCGCCGCGAAATTCTCTGGAAGGCGGCCGACCTTCTGGCTGCGCGCGCGCAGGACGTCGCCAAGACGATGACCGCGGAAACCGGCGCGACCTTCGGCTGGGGCATGTTCAATGCGATGTTCGGCGCGTCGATCTTGCGCGAAGCGGCAAGCTCGGTTTCGCAGATTTCCGGCGAG
>JAGQWW010000625.1 GCA_020436955.1 Saprospiraceae bacterium
GCCCAATCATAGTTTTATGAAAGGCAATATCTATTATTTTGCCGGCAACTATGAAAAAGCAGTCATCTGGATGGATATTGCATTGAATTTAGATCCTAATATGCTATTGGCAGCCCAGGTTAAAATGGCTTGTCTATTATTGATGAAAAAAGAGAAGCAGTTTGAAGAGATGGTAGCAGCTTTTCAATCTTTCCCATTTGCAAGGCATTTTCAAGCATTAAAAAACACCCTGGATGACCCAGGAAATCCTAATTGGGTGGAAGAAGATTATACACATGAATTTCAGCCCTGGGAACTTTACTTTTCAACCCTCTCAGGCAATTTGGAACAAGCATTCCATTTATTGACAATGGGGCTTAAAAATCAGGTGGGTCAATATTTCTGCTTCCGATACGACCCATTTTTACAACCCTTACGGAATGACGCCAGGTACCTTCAAATCGTAAAAGACTTTCCTGAATTTTCACCTGAATTTCCAAGTGCCACTGGTGCTTTCATCGAAACCCATTCTGAAAATCCAATCGAGGGTGAAAAAGCAAAATTCCTGGAGGATTTACAACAGGTAATGGAGGAAAACCAACCTTTTCTGGATCCATCCTTGTCACTAAAATCGCTTGCTGACATGATTGCCATACATCCTAACAATCTTTCATGGTTACTCAACGAACATGTCGGCCAAAACTTCAATGAATTCATCAATGGATACCGATTGGAAACTTTTAAAAAGAAGGCCCTTGATGAAGCAAATGCTCACATCACCCTTTTGGGACTTGCTTATGAAAGTGGCTTCAATTCAAAAACTGTTTTTAATACCTTTTTTAAAAAAATAGAAGGTACGACTCCAAGGGAATGGGTTAGAAATGCTATTAATTGAGATATTTTATTGGCAGGATTTGAGCTTGATTTCCGGCTCATCAATTATTATCATCTCCCACGAACTGATCTAAAGGCAGGAATATTTATTCCAAAACACTTATCTTTCTATCACTATACATGAAATCCGGTATTCAAAAACTGCCAGGTTTTAGGCAAATTAATATCTCCATTTAGTCCTTTGAATTTGAAAAAATCAGGTACAAAAGGGCAATGATGTAATAGAAATCTAACACTTCCTATCAAATTTTTACTTGATGAAAAAGTTACTATTTATTCTAACTATCCTTCTTTCAGCCGGAATTATAAGAAGT
>JAGQWW010000626.1 GCA_020436955.1 Saprospiraceae bacterium
CAAAATGGAAGTGTTGTATCGTGTGCTTTCCAAAATGTACCAAAATTCAGAAATCCTGGCTGAAGATGTAAAGGACCAGGTTAAGGTAAAAGAGCAGGAAAGAAAAGCTATCCGTGCGAGTCATTCGGCCATGAAATCTGCCATGAATATTATTAGTGGAGACAAAGATCAGCGTGAGATGTTTGACATGGCCCTTGAGGCTATTGCAGATGATGTGAGCCAAAAAGTGGGAGAAATGGAACGTTTTATGGAAATGTCGAGTAATTTTATGGAGTCGGTTGACCTTCAAAACGGCGTTTTTGAAGAAGAAGGACTAAAAATGCTCGAAAAGTGGGAAAAAGAGGGTGTTTCATTAATTTTAGGTGGCGATAAAGAAAAACTGCTGATCGAAGCACACGACGATGAAAACGTTTTGGATTTAAATGCACCTATCGCAAAACCGGAAAAATCAGAAATGCACCGCAATCAATACGATAACTTTTTCGATTAAACATTTGATTCGGCAATAAACACTAGCAAACAAACCCAAAAAAAATGGCCAGTAGATTAACAACCTTTTCAAAATTCCTGATCACCCTTGTCATCGTTGGTATCTTATTTTTCGGCATCCGCTACCTAATGACCAATACCAACCTCATCAAGGATAACAGCGGAGAGCCTACCACCAAAAAAGACGATTACAAACCTTCTGACGATGGAACCATCAAAGTAGGAGTAGTAACCTGGGGTGGTTATGCAGGCGGACAATATTTCAATGAAGGATTTGAAGCCAACTCTCGTTCAAGGTTTAAAAAAGAATATGGCTTTGATGTGGAGTTTAAAATCCTGGATGATTTTGATGCTTCTCGTGCAGCCTTTAAAAATGATGATGTCAATCTGCTTTGGGCTACGATAGATGCTTTCCCTACGGAAGTGAATATGTTGAGCGATTACAACCCGGTGGTTGTTTTCCAGGCAGACTGGTCACGCGGAGGTGATGCCATTGTTGCCAGAAGAGGTATCAATAAAGTGAGTGACCTTAAAGGCAAAAAGATAGCCGTAGCGGAGTTGACACCTTCTCACTCTTTCTTAATCTGGTTGTTGGGTGCAGGTGGGTTGACTACCAAAGATGTCACCATTGTAAAACAGGCCAATGCCATTG
>JAGQWW010000627.1 GCA_020436955.1 Saprospiraceae bacterium
CACGATGCAAATGAAGGCTCAATGGAAGCGGACCATTTGGATGCAGAAAAAACTATCGGAGAAGTCCGAACCATTCACAACAAAGGTGAAATGGAACTGAAAAGTAATATGTCAGTTGCCGATTTGGAAAAGGACTTTTTTGACAAGTATGGTTTGAATGTGCAGGTGTTCAGAATGTCAAAAGATTTGTGGTTACAAACTACCAAAACTGACCAATGGACCCTTGCCGAACAAAACCAAAGAGGGGAAGAAGAAAGCGCTTTCACGGCTTCTTAAACCCGCAAAATTCGAAAGGTAGCATAGTTCAAATAAGGTTTTAGGTGATAATTTTCAGAAGAGGCAATTGTAAAGACAATTGTCTCTTTTTTGTTGAAACAAACCTTAACTTTCCACCATGAAAAGAATACTCATTCCCACCGATTTTTCCCACTGTGCGAAGGTAGCAGTTCAAACCGGAATGGATTGGGCCGCGCGGACAGGCGCAGCAGTTATCTTGATGCACGATATTGATATCAAATCTTACAAACAGCTTGAAGAACCGGAAAAAGAAAATGCCATTGAAAATGCAGGCATCTTGTTAAAAGCGCTGGAAGATGAATATCCAGACATACCGGTGACACGGATTATTTCCGCAGAGGGATTATTTGAAAGTATTCCTAAAGTAATAGAAGAATATCCTATCGACCTTATGGTTATGGGCTCTCATGGTGCCAGTGGGAAAAATGAATTTTTCATAGGTTCCAATACTCAAAAAATCGCTCGTCTGGTACATTGTCCCATTCTGGTCATAAAGGATCCATTAGAAAAATTGGATTTCGATAATGTGGTTTTTGCATCCACATTTAACGAATCAGAAGAATCTGTTTTTAAAAAATTTCTATCGGTTGTACAGGAATTTAAGCCGGTAGTGCATCTTGTTGCTATCAATACGGGTTCGTTTTTTGATGCACCGGTCAGTCTTACTATTGATGCTATGGAAAATTTCAAATCCCTGGCAGCTCCTCTAGAATGTAAGGTTCATTTGTACAAGGACTTTACAGTAGAATCGGGTATCAGACATTTCGCCAATGAAATAAAAGCAGACCTGATCGGACTTTCCAATCATCAAAGAAAACCACTCAAGCGGA
>JAGQWW010000628.1 GCA_020436955.1 Saprospiraceae bacterium
CTGGACAAAAGGCATTTAAAAAACATCCTCCTCAACCTGGCTTCCAATGCGATAAAGTATTCGAAAGAAGGAAAAAATATTTTCATAAGGACCTGGGAAAAAGCGAACATGATTACTTTTGAGGTGGAGGACCAAGGCATTGGGATTCCGGAAGAAGATCAGGAACATTTGTTTACACGCTTTTTTAGGGCACACAATGCGATTAATATACAAGGCACCGGCCTTGGACTCAATATTGTAAAAAGATATGCAGAAATGCTTTCCGGCCAACTTGAATTTGAAAGTGAAGTAGGGAAGGGAAGTATTTTTAGGGTAACAGTCCCTATAGCTTATAAAGAATAAAAAATGGCAACCAACGAAAACACCAAGAAGAAAATCCTTGTCATCGAAGACAACCTGGAGGTACGTGAAAACCTCACTGAAATTTTAGAGCTGTCCAATTATGACGTTGTAGCAGCCGAAAATGGAGTGATGGGAGTAGAAGCTGCCTTGCAAAGCACACCTGATATCATATTGTGCGATGTGATGATGCCCGAGCTGGATGGATTTGGCGTATTGAAAATTCTTTCAAAAAAGCCTCAAACCTCCGATGTACCCTTTATTTTCCTTACAGCAAAAGCGGAAAAAACCGATATGCGTAAAGGAATGAACCTGGGAGCAGATGATTATATCACCAAGCCTTTTGATGATGTTGAGTTGTTGGATGCCATTGAAATGCGCTTGAAAAAAAGCGAACGCCTCAGAAGTATTCCCGACAAATCAGAAAATACGCTGGCAGCTTTTATAGATGAAGCCAGGGGCTACGATGCCTTGAGAGACCTTTCTAACGAAAGACAAACCAGAGAATACCGCAAAAAAGATGTGATATTCAGAGAAGGCGAGTTCCCGCGTCAATTGTATTTTGTAAAAAGCGGGAAAGTAAAAATCTTCAAAACCAACGATGACGGTAAAGAATTCATCACCGAAATTCTAAAGGAAGGTGAGTTCTTTGGTTTTTCAGATTTAATCATCGGTAAGCCTTATGGCGAATCCGGAGCAGCTATGGAAGAGAGCGAAATAACCTTGATACCCAAGGAAGACTTCTTCCAATTGTTGTTTGCTAACAAAGATGTA
>JAGQWW010000062.1 GCA_020436955.1 Saprospiraceae bacterium
AAATAGCTTGTGTATTGACTTTCCCAATGGGGATTATGGCGTCTTTTTTAGTAAGGTCGGACTTGCTGATCAATCGAAAGCTAATATTTTTCTAGACCGTCTGGATGTTGAAAATAAAAACCTCAATTCTTCCACTCAGATCACATTTGATACAGCATTTTTTACCCCTAGAGACATTAAAATAGTTGATTCGTCAATTTTAATTTTATCAGACAAATCATTTCAAAGAATTGTAGACAATGTTGTTTTAATCGACAGCACAAAAATATATCTTATAGAAGCAGATTTTCATGGTAGGGTGATTCAACAAATGGAAATACAAAATACCAACAGGTATAATTATGCAAGTAGTTTTTTGGTCTCCGATTCAAGTTTTACAATTAGTTCCACTGTAAGTAATAGGACTATAAATCCCGATGGTTATAACATTAAGTGTTTTGATCAATTCCTTAATTTATTGTGGGAGGTTGAGCAGCCAATTATAACACTTTCAGGTAGTATCCCAATTTTGGAATCAATGTCAGATTCAATTCTACTTTTGGGAGGCTCTGCCTTATTTGATAATGGTATGATTCCACGTCGAGGAGATGCAAAAATAGATGTTTTTAATATTAACGGGAATGTAATAAACCAAATTTGGAGAGAGAGGACAAGAACTCAATTTTTAGTCAATTCACTTTATTCTATTAATAATGAGAAATTTTTGGGTTGTGGTCTTGATGATAATGCATTGCTTGATTTAGGAGGGATTGGTGCTCCAAGGATTTTCAAATCAAATATTGAAGGAGATAATATTTGGGACCATACTTATTGGGATGGTAATTTAAATTTATCTCACAGCTATTTAAATAATGTAGTTGAACTTTCAGATGGTCAAATTATGGCAGGTGGAGTTTACATAGACTTTGAAAATCATCTTGGTAACTCACCTTTTAAGTGTTTGGTCATTTTGACTGATAGTCTTGGTTGTATTAATGGTGATTGTAATGACCTGATAATTACCAGTGTAGAAAATCCGAAAAATGAAGCATTGGAAACAATAAAAATCTTCCCAAACCCTACAACTGATATCCTGAATATTAATAGTCCATTTGATGTGGAAGCAGTTCAAATAGTAAACATGCTTGGAGAAAATATTTTTAAACAGGAAATTGAAGGAAACCAAAAGCAATTCGCAATTGATGCTAACTTTTTACCAAATGGAACTTATATGGCCCACCTCCATCTGAAAAATAAAAGAGTCTATACAAGCAGATTTATCAAGTTGAACTAAAATCTAAATTCATAACCTAAAGAAAATCTCCAGATTTGAATAGGTTTTGCTTCGAAATACCAAAATTTTCTTGCAAAGACACCTTGATAAAAATGGAAATCACTAATTATTCCCCATTTTGAAAGTCCAATTCCGAAAGTTAATCCTGGGTCAAATACTCTTCCATTAACTATGGTTTCTTCTAATGAAGGATGGGGAGATATATTTTTAATGTCATATATCAAATTTAGCCCTAACCCTGCACTAAGGTCTATGATATCAAAAAAATTTCTAGATAGTTGTAAGGAGTTTTTAATGGTTTGGAATTTTATTCCGTTTGTCCTGTGATATCCAGCTCTTTCCCAAATTCCTTCCTGTGACTTGGAATAATTAATTGTCATTCTCATGCTATAATCCTTCGTTACAGTTTTTGAAACTAAAATGCCAAAATGAAGCGTCTTGGTTTCTTTAGGGGAGGAAGCAAAAATCGGAAGATAACCAGAAGGACGTGTATATTTATCTCTAATGTTAAAATACTCAAAACCAACTATCGGCGTGATAGAAGTCTGCGAAAAACCTATTTGAGCGAGGCACAAAATAGAAATCGATATAAATACTGTTTTCATAGCATCGTATTGAGTTTGATATTTTT
Source organism: Saprospiraceae bacterium (assembly GCA_020436955.1). GTDB lineage: Bacteria > Bacteroidota > Bacteroidia > Chitinophagales > Saprospiraceae > JAGQWW01. Next base: position 1,905 of record JAGQWW010000062.1, read on the forward strand.
AACGTCCACTATAGCTCAATTTCATACCCTAAATAAATCCAAAAGTTTTGAATTGGCGGAATAACAACGTGTTTCCAAATATTATGGCCAATTATTCCTTGGAAGTATGTTAGATTTAATACAATCCCATATTTTTGAATTTCAATCCCTAATGGGAGTCCAAAATCAAAAAACCTGGATCTAATAATCTCCCCATCTGCTTCTTTATCTAGTGGAAAATCATTTTTAATATTAAAGTACATATTTAACCCAACTCCTGCCTCTGCTCGAATTAGTTTTCCAAACTGTCTTTTTATAGTTACGTTGTTAAATAAAGTACAATAATCAATTCCTGAGGTAAATGGAACTTGCACCCTAAAAAATGCATTTTCACTATTTTTTGTAAACAATGATTTAATAGTTAAATAATTTTTTTTGCTTAGGTTTTGGGTACCTGTAAGCCCAATAATTAGACTTTTACTTTCCCATTCAGAAGTATTCAAGGGATAAAAATGTTCTTTGGGCATTCTTCCTCCAAAGGTGTTCAATTCAAGACCTACAACAGGAGTTACCGTGAGCTGGGGAAAGCAGAACAATGGTGAAAATAAAAGGAGAAGGAGTGTAAAAGTTTTCATTTCAATCTCATTCTGTGATTTAGTTTTCCTTAAGGTAAGAAAAATGAGCATGAAAACCAACTTTGGTTCGCTGTGTAACCGACGGTTACATAGCGAACCAAAGCACAGATTGCAAAAAAAATGGAGCTACAAAAGGCAAAATCACCTTCCTGTAAGCTCCATTTTGTGTATTCATCGTGGTCCCTGCAGGACTTGAACCTGCGACCCACTGATTATGAGTCAGTTGCTCTAACCAACTGAGCTAAGGGACCTTAGAAATCTAAGCGAAAGCTTTTTGAGATTTCCTTGCCTGATTTCTTTATCAAGCGGGCGCAAAGTTACATTTTTGCCTTTCGTATTCCAAAACAGTTGAATCGATTTATGCGCAAAAAAATTAAAAATCTCCTCTTCGACCTGGGCAACGTGATTGTTGACTTGGATCTGGACCGAACCAATCGGCTGTTTCAGGAGCTTTTGGGAGAGCACTTTACACCCATTTTCCAACAATTGGAAAAGCATGATTTGTTCCATCAATTTGAAAAAGGACTCATTTCAGAAGAAACTTTTATTTGGAACATCCAACACGCGGCGCAAAACCTCGCAAACCTACGCCTCAATCCAGTCGATATTATCCGTTGTTGGAATGGGATGCTGTTACACATTCCTTTGGACCGGCTGGAGTGGCTGGAAACTTTGAAAGAGGACTATCAGGTCTTTTTGTATAGCAATACCAATTCCATCCATCTTTTGTGGGTGAATAACTTTCTCAACCAGCATTACCAGATTCGAGACTTTAGCACACGGTTTTTTCACAAACCTTATTATTCCCATCTCATCCACTATCGAAAACCGGACAAAGAGGGGTATGAATTTATTTTACAGGATGCCAATATACTACCTGAAGAGACATTCTTTATAGACGACAACGCTGACAACATTCAAGGGGCTCAAAGCGTTGGCTTACAGACCTATCTACATCCGATCGGAACAGAAATTATGGATGTATTAAACAACGAATTACAAAAAATCAACTAACCTATGCGCTCGACGCTTTTACGAGGACTTGCTTTGATATTGGGATTTGGCCTGGCTATGCAGGGCTGTAAAGAAGAAAAATTCATTCCTGATGTAACTAACATCGATGTGAATGTAAAAATCCAGCGTTTTGAAAAGGATCTTTTTACCCTTGACACAGCGCGTCTGGACGAAGGCATAGCTTCTTTAAGAGCCAAATACCCTGAATTTTTTGATGATGTTTTTCTGCGTATCACCAGAGATATGTCCGACCCTGACACCTCTACTGCACATGCGATGCGAAAAATCCTGAATAGCCCAAGTATGATAAAATTACAGGATAGTGTTATGCTGGCTTTTCCGGATTTGAGCCCCTATGAAAAGGATCTGGAGCAGGCATTCAAATATCAAAAATACTACCTGCCCGAATCTACTATTCCTTTTGTTGTTTCCTACGTTTCTGAATTTGGTCTCGGCAGCTTCACCTATGGAGATAGTCTTTTGGGTGTAGGATTGGACTTCTTTTTGGGTTCTAATTTCCCCGGTTATGACCCAACGTATTTCCCTGATTACATCAAACGCACCATGACAAAGGAATACATGGTCCCAAAAATGATTGAAGCGCAAGCCAGTAACCTGGCAGGACCGGTCCATGGAGACCGATTGCTGGATTACATGATTGCCAATGGGAAAATGTTGTATATCAAAAGCCTGATGCTACCCTATCTGCAGGACTCAATCATCATGGAATACAATGCAGCACATTTGGAATGGGTTGAAAATAATGAGTTTGAAACCTGGACTCATTTTTTGAAAGAAGAATTGTTGTACTCTACCAGGATGGATGATATTCAAAAACTCATCAAACCTTCCCCGGTAGCCCCAGGTGGCATGCCTCAAGAAGCACCGGGCCGCATCGCCAATTGGATGGGTTGGCAAATCATCAAATCGTACATGAAACGCAATGAGACTGCTACCCTTCAGGATTTACTGAACGAAAAAGACAGTCAGCGGATCCTGGATAAGGCTAAATACAAGCCCGGGCGATAGAAGCTTGAATTTTAAGCCTATTACCGCATTTGCTTCCTCATTTTTCTTTTTATTTTTAGCAAAAAGAAACTTGTATGAGGAGAATATTTACCCTGACCCTTCTGTGCTTTACCTCTTTGATGTATGCACAAAATCCCACCAATCAAAATGGAGATATCGAAAATCCATCAAATGGGATTTTAGATTTGAATCCACAATCCAGCCTCTTGACGGACCTGGATGCTTATCCTGCCGGTGATGAGATAGAGGGAGATTACATTACTGATATGGCATTTACGCCAGATGGGTCGGAAGTATGGGTGGTAAATCGAACAACTAATAACATCACCGTCTTTGATCAGGAAACTCGCGAGATTACCCAAAACATTATAGTGAGTAGTTCACCTGTAGCGCTCGAATTTACGGATCAATATGCCGTGGTGGCTTGCCTGGGAAGTGATTCCATACATGTGATAAGTTTAGATGATTATAGCGTTGTAGCTTCATTTTTAGGCGATACACAGCCTGCCAAAGTAAGAACGAGCAGAGATGGAAGCTTAGCTGTTGTAGCTTGTGACATCAACGATGTTGCCATCGTGATTAACCTAAACAACCTCACCATTGAAAGGACTATTCAAAACTTCACTTTATACCTTTCTAAATTTTCCTTTATCACTTCCAATCCCCGAAGCTCATTCTATTGGTCAGGGTTTGAAATCACACCTGACAACCAATACATTGTAAATGCTGCTGCAGAAGACGGTCTAGAGTTTTTTGAAATTGCCACCGGCAATGTGGTAGCCACTATTCCCGAAGCCGGTGACGCGGGGATGATGGCAATGTCAGGAGACGGCAATTATGTAGTAACAGTACAAACAGGTAGTAACGCAAAAATTTCCAGAGTGGATTTAGCTACCCAAACCATGACCAGCCAGGTCGATATGGGCAATAATTCCGTGTACTCTGCTTATAGTCGCCCAGGCATCAACATGGATGGTTCAAAAGTGTACATTCCGGTACAGGATGGGAATACTGCCTTGGTAAATTTAGGGGACCAGACTGTAAAAACGATAGCTACCGGGAATACTCCCGACTGGGTTGGCCAAAGCTATGATTATCAATATGCGATTGCAGGTGATTACTATTCTGCGGTGGTAGATTTTGAAACTGGCAATATTGTTAGCAGTACAAGTGGAATTTCAATACAGAATGGAGCTGTTTCACCAGCAGGAAATCATATTGTCGCTTCTGATCCGTTACGCGATGAAGTGGTTTTATTCTATGAATTTGAAAATCCTTCAAGGCTAAATTTTGTCGAAAGACGTCCTACCGGTTCTGATTTGGAGGCTGATGCCACCTATTCCGTGAAATTTACGCCTGATGGCGAAAAGGTCTTAGCTATCAATTCAATTTCAGGAACCGTGTCAATACTCAATGCGACCACTTTTGAATTGGAAAAATTAATTGACCTGAACACCTCAGAAATTTATCATACAGATATCACGCCCGATAGTAAATATGCACTTATTGCGAAAAGAAATACCAATACCGTTGCAGTCATTGATTTGGAAAGTCAAACAGTAGTGGCCGAAGTCTCTAGTGGAGGAGTAAAACCGGACCAGGTCTATATTACCCCTGATGGTCAACACGCACTTGCCATCAATGCCGGGTCAGCAGATGCTTGTGGCGTCATTAACCTTACCGGATTCCCCAGTCTTCAAAAACAATTTGCTATTTCCAATACCGGTATCAGCTGGACCAATTATGGTATTAGAAGTTCCGTGATTTTTGACCCACAAGGAGAATATGCTTACCTCGCAGCTCCATTTGACGAAGAAGTGCAGGTAATTGATTTGCAGACCTTGAGTCCTTATTACAAAATTCCGATTGGAGGCTTCCCTTTACAAATGGACATATCCAACGAGACGGAATTTGGTGTCTTTACGGCCGTCATCCAAAAAAATGATAATACACTTGGCATAATTGGAGGCACAGGTAATAATGTTAGCCTAATTGGTTCTTACCCTTGTGGTTCCAATCCAACCCGGGTAGCATATAATCCTGCTAAAGAGCAATTTGGCGTTACCTGTTCAGGAGAAAAAACACTGGAGATTTTTGACATAAATAGTCTGGCCTTTCTAAGCCCTATCTCCTTTGGCAATGATCTGACACCAATTGCAGTACATTACAGCCAATCGGGCAATGAATATGTTTTGCTCCGATCAGATGATACAGACCGAACCCCCCATCAATTGGTAATCAATGGGACCGCTTATAACATTCCGGCCTTGCCTATCCATCATTTTGATGTTTCAGGAGATGGTACCAAGGTTGCCATTGCCCTACCTGCAACCGACCAGGTCGTATTATTTGTAAATGGACCAAGTGGATGGCAGGAAGTTTTGGTAAATCTGGACCAACAATTGTTTGATGTATTTCCAAATCCGGCGGGTGACTATTTTGCTGTAAAACCTAATGAAAACCATACTACCCAGCACAAAAACTATTCAATTGCGTTAATTGACGCAGCTGGGAAAATGTCATTTTCGGGCAATATAACCGAAGCAAATATTCAACAATTCGATTTACCTTCGGCGCTCCAAAACGGGAATTATTTTTACAAAATTTCTAACCCGGAAGGCAAGCAGGTTGCATCCGGCCAATTAGCCATTCAACGATAAATTATGATGAAGTTCTTTTTAAAAGGTTTAGCTTTTTCAATTGTAATACTTTCGCTTATGCAATGCCAGCATGAAAAACACCAGCACGAAGAAGGCGGTGATCATGGTGACGCACATCAACACCACCATGGTGATGCCAATGACCATATGCTTCAAACACCTATCGAAGAACTGATTCAACGTTTTGATAATCCGGAGCGTGATGAATGGCAAAAACCTAATGACGTAATGGCGCTGCTAAATGTTGACAGTAGCCAGACCTGGTTGGATATTGGAAGTGGTAGCGGCTACTTTTCTTTCCGACTGTTGAATGCCGGAGCCAGTGTTATTTGTGGTGATGTAGATGACAGGTTTCTTGGCCATATTCGTCAAAAAAGAGATTCGCTTGGCATCCCTGCAAATAAAATGAAGTTGCGCAAACTTCCCTACAATGCACCCAATTTAAAAGAAAAAGAAGCCGACGGAGTCTTGATTGTAGACACCTATCATCACATTGAAGACCGCATTAAATACTTCAAACTGGTGAAATTTGGTTTGAAAGACGATGGTAAACTTGTTGTCATCGACTTTTTCAAAAAGGAAACGCCGGTAGGCCCTCCTGTTGAAATGAAAATGAGTGAAGAAACGGTAATGGATGAACTAAAAGCAGCCGGCTTCACCAATTTCGAAATAAACGATGAGCTGTTACCGTATCAGTATGTGATAGTGGCGAGGGGCTAGTAGCTGGATGGGTTTATGGGTTAATAGGTTAATAGAATTTATTTTTTTAGCAGCTTCCTTGACCCTAATTACCGATTATTGGGTGATCCTATCACCGCGAACCGCATACCGCACTGCGCACTCCGTTAACGCTATTTCCGCTTCGCCACCAAATACGTTCCGTAACCTACCACCAGGTTACTCAATCCAAGGAGGCTTTCAAATGGTTTGTCGTAAATCAGGAAGGCCAAAATCCATACGCTTATGATCAGGAAAAGCGCAGGGAACCAAGGGTGTGTTGGATTTTTATAGGTAAGATTTTTCCTGTCAATGAAAAATACACCAGCTACTGTTAAAGCCGAAAACAGCTGTAAAATAAAACCGCAATACAATAAAACAGCTTCAAAGGTACCTGTCCAAATCATTAGGAGGCTGATGGCCGTTTGGAACCAAATTGCTCTTACAGGAATACCATTTTTATTCTTTTGTAAAAGGAATTTCCAAAAACTATAATCCTCAGCCATAACCAGGCTGACCCTGGGACCAACCCAAACCATTGCACTGATACTGGACACTAAAAATAGTGCAATGGCAATGCTTATTATTTTACCTCCTTGCTCACCCAATACATTAATAGCTACCACCTGACCCACTTCCACTTTTCCAACCATCTGATCAATGGGGGCATGAGAAAGAAACATCCAATTGAGCAAAATATATAATACCGTTACGACCAGCGTACCTCTGATGAGGGCCTTGGGCAGGTTTTTTATGGGTTCCTTTATTTCTTCCACAACATAAGCTGCAGCATTCCATCCGGTATAGGAATAGGTTACATAGACCAGAGAAATGGCAAATACCGGCATGAGAACCTCTCCTTTCCAACTAGACGAATAATCCAATGCATTAGGTTCCACAGGCATAAAAAAGCCTAGTAGAATGAAACCGGCAATCAATACCAATTTTAAAAAGGTAGTAGTATTTTGAAAGCGGCTACTGCTCTTCAAATTGAGGGAATGAATAATAGCGACGCCAACAACGGCCAGGGTTGCCAGCAGGGTAGCGTTGATTTGATAAAGCTTTCCAACATATTCGCCCAGGGCCATAGCAGCTAATGCAACTGGTGCTGCAAATCCTACCGTTATGGAAACCCAACCCGACAGATAACCAACAGAAGGATGGAATATTTCAGAAAGATAATGGTACTCACCACCGGAACGTGGAAATTTGGCACCCAGCTCAGCATAAGCAAAAGCACCAGCCAACGCTATTAATCCTCCTAAAGCCCATAAAATAAGGATAGAAATAGTATTGGTGGTTCCCGTTAATTGAAAACCCAGGCTGGTAAAGACACCTGTACCGATCATATTGGCCACCACAAGGGCTGTTGCACTCTTCCATCCAATTTTATCCAACTGCTGCATGCACTATTTTGCTACCGATTCGAGGTAATTTTTTAAAAATTGTAATGCTTTTGGCCAGGCATCCACTACTGCTTCATGATACCAATCCCAATCTCCTCCTGATTGATACCCGTCCTGTATGACTTTCAAATGACCTCCGATTTCAGTCTTAGCTACGGAGATATCCATAGTCATCGGCCCTAAGATAGAACGCTCAGGATTCACATATATCATAGTTTCAATGCACAATCTTGCTGCGGGTTTGAAATTACTAATTAGACCACTTGAAACATATTTCACACCCGCCTCACTATAATCCCAGGCCAGGGTAAAGACTCCACCCGTCCTTAGTTCAATCAATGATTTTTCCACGCCCCACCATCCTTTGAGATGCTCCGGGTCATAAAAAGCAGACAATATCATGGCTGGAGAACAACCTATTTCAACTTCATTGATTACGGGAGGTTTCATAAGGGTAAAAATATATGGGAAAATAGAACTTCTTTGGTAAAATTGAACTTCAATTTCTAAAAATAGAAAAATGGCAAAGGAAACCGAAGTACCCGGGCCTCAATGGCTCCAGTCAAAAGTAAGGAGATACATAACTTTAACCGATGAGGAGGCTGTGACTTTTTGGTCCTTTTTTAAAAAGCAAAATTTAAAAAACAAAGAGTTGCTATTAAAGGTAGGAGCAGTATGCGAATATTTTGCCTTGGTAACAGACGGTTGTTTGATGAATTATTACGTAGATGAAAATGGGTTTGAACATGTGTTACAATTTGCCACACCCATGTGGTGGACCGCTGACCTGAATAGCTTGATTAACGGCGTTCCTTCCAATTATTCTATTCGAGCTTTAACCGCCTCAAAAGTGCTGTTGCTTTCCAAATCAGATCTGGACGAGTTGTACAGAAAGGTTCCGGCTACTGAACGTTATTTCCGCATCATTTTTCAAAACTCCCTTATTGCCCACCAGCAGCGCATCATGCGCAATCATGCATATAACGCGGAAGAAAGGTACAGACAGTTCCA
>JAGQWW010000629.1 GCA_020436955.1 Saprospiraceae bacterium
TCTGTATTTGTCCAACAGGACCAATACCCCAATGGTCTTTATTTATGGCTCAATATTCCTATAATAAATTTTTTCGCCTGGATTTACTTCCTTCTATATTTTAAAAATGACCAAGCAGAGGAAAACCCAAAAGTTGACTGGAGTGAAAAATTCTCTACACAGAAAGCTCGCTTTTTAGAGGCAAAAAGAAATAAGCAATGGAAATTAGTAGTAATTGTATTAGCGCTTTTAGGATTTTTATTCCAGCCCAATATGTTTAAAAATCCAATCTGGGACTTTAAATATCATACCATTGAACTGGTTATAATATTGCTAATAATAGGACTTACTGTATGGTTTCTTCAAAAAAGGAAATCGTATATACCACTAATGATTTTGTTGGGTATCGGAATGTCGCTTGTTCCTGAGACCAATTTTGATTTCTATATGATTATCCCCATAGAAACATATTTCTTAAGCGTGATAATTCTTTTCGGCATGTTTCATTTTGATGCTTTATTACCGGAAGATGATGACACTCAAGCCGAATCGTCTGTCAGTTTGGAAAGGGACGAAGCTTGAATAACAACTTCCATTTTCCCCCTACCCCAACGACACAGCACCAACAAACTTTTTGCGATAAGCAGATGGACTGATGCCTACATGTTTTTTAAAGACTTCTCGAAAGGCTTTGGTATCATTGTAGCCAACTGAAAACATGGTGTCGGTGATGTTGCTTTGTTCGTTTTCCAGCATCTTTTTGGCGGACTCTACTCTCACTCGCTGCAAGTATTGAATAATGGTATTGCCGGTTGCTGCCCGGAATCTTCTTTCAAGGGTTCGGCGGTTGGTAGCATTGGCTTGAGCAATGTCTCCTACGTTGATATCAGTTTTATAATCTTTTTCAATGGCCTCCTGGACGGACAGCACCATATCGTCGTTGTGTTGTTTTTGGCCCATGAAGATGGCAAAGAGTGATTGATTGTCTTTGTCTACATCAATCATAAATGCTTTGGCGGTCATGATGGCTAGCTCCCGGCCACCATATTTTTCAATAAGATAAATTGCCAGGTTGGTGAATGCATAGGCACCTCCACTGGTATAAATTCCTTCACATTCGGTGATTATTTTT
>JAGQWW010000630.1 GCA_020436955.1 Saprospiraceae bacterium
CATCCCTATTCCAAAATATACCAGGCTTAAGATGGCCAACCATCGTAATACCAGAACTGCAATTACTGAAAAGGAATCATTGGTTACATATGCACCCAGGTAATCGATCATATTGCGCCCCAGGATAATTAGCAAGACCGAACTAATGCTCAGCAATCCGATTACGATGGTCAAAAGGATGGCTATGATCCTTTTTTTAATAAAATTTCTCCGTTTAAATGATTTCAGATGGGATTTATCAAAGCTGCGCATCATGGCCAGCATCCCATTGGATGCAAAGAAAATAGCAAGGAAAAAACCGATGGACAACAAGTCGGTACGAGGTTGGGTTGCCAATGCTTTTATCGTATCATATAGCTGTGCACCTACACCTTGTTCCCCCGGCAGTACTTGCTTGATTTCAGTTTGTACTACATCCAAAAAGTGCTCCGTAGTAAATCCAAAGAAAGACAGGATGTAATCTGCAAAATAAGGCACCATCGTAAAGATGACAATGATGGTAGGGAAAAGCGCCAGAAAAAAGCTGTAAGCAATTGAATTAGACCTCGAGACAAGGTCAAATCGCTTGGTTTCATTGATAAGGAACACCAAAACATCATAAATCGGCACATGGAAAAACCCCGGCAGTGAATGTTCCTTTATCCACCTACGCACGAAGGAAACCGGTGCTGATTGCAACACCCAAATTTTTATATGTTCCAGTTTAGGAAACTTCAAAATAGGGTCTTAATTTTTCCAAAAGTATTTCAGGAGTTGGCACTCTTTTTTTCGATTGAATATCTACAAAACACAACTTTACTTTACCGCCATTTGCAATCTTTCCCGCTTCATTGTACAACTCAACGTGAAAAACAATTTCATCACCGGGAAATTCTTTCAAGGTCGTTTTAATGGTAACCATATTGTCATAGAAAAGAGGTCTAAGGTATCGCACCTCCATCGACATCACCGGCATCATAATACCCAACTCTTCTTCTAATTGCTTGTAAGAAACGCCCAACGAACGTATCATTTCAACACGTCCAATCTCATAATATTGGGCATAATTTCCATAATACAGGTAACCCATCTGGTCCGTTT
>JAGQWW010000631.1 GCA_020436955.1 Saprospiraceae bacterium
ACAGGCACTTTGATTACAACAGATATGGTTTCAGGAGTGGGCAGTGTGACCAAAACCATTACCGCTGCCTGCATCATGCAGCTTAGAGGAGAAGGTAAGTTGAGCCTGGATGATAGTTTGGGAAAATATCTTCCAAGCTTTCCAAATGTAAAACCGGAAATTACCATCCGCCAATTGCTGAACCATACCAGCGGTATTTATAACTATACAGACAATCCAAATTTAAATACCAGGATCTCGCAAAACTATGCACGGGTTTGGCAACCTGATGAAATACTGAATAATTTTGTATTGGCTCAGCTTTTTAATCCGGGTGATAATTGGGCCTATTCAAATACCAATTATGTATTGCTAGGTTTGATAATCGAAGAAATTACAGGAGAATCTTACGAAGTGGCCATTCGAAACCGCTTTTTCACTCCATTAAATTTAGAAGGTATCTATCTGTATCCTCAAGAAACTCCGGTAGAGGTTTTCGTTAATTTATGGGCAGATTTATTTGGAGCGGGAAGCCCCAATGATTTGGCCATATTTGGTATCAGCCGAGCTGGATTGTTTTCAGCTGGTTGGGCAGCAGGTGCGGTTATTTCAAAACCTGAGACCATTGCAAGATGGATGAAGTTATTGACAGATGGGGATGTGATTGCTCAGCCTGAATTGACGGATATGTCTACATTTCTTCCGATTACCAACTCTTATGGATATGGCCTCGGTTTGAGCAGGTGGAGACTTCCTGACAATCGATTTGTTTTTGGTCATGGTGGAAATATTATTTATCAATCGGAAGTACATGCCATTCCTGATTTGGGAATATCCATAGCCGTATTGACCAATGACGGAACCCAACCAGGTGTAGAAGAAACCTGGTATGCTTTGTACCAGACTTACCTTGAATATTTACAAATGGTAGGAACAGACGATGAATTGCCTGTTTCTGCTCTTAATGCTTTTCCAAATCCTTTTCAAAACCAATTACAAATGGAATTTGAAGGTAAGGAGGTTGAGTCGATTGAAGTGTTCAATGCTGTT
>JAGQWW010000632.1 GCA_020436955.1 Saprospiraceae bacterium
CTACAAAGCTAGCTGCATCCCTAATCAGGAGGGGTGACCTGCATCAAAGCTATGGTGATTTTCGTCACCCTGAAACTATTTTTAAAAAAGGTTGGTTTGGTGGGAAGCAATCCTTTGGTAAGATAAAGGTTAATTTTTTGTAATAATAAAGTAAACTAAATATTGTCAAAACGACAAAATGCAACTTTTTAATGATCTGTTTTTTAAAAAATAAGCTAAAATATTTTTGAAAAATTTGAATTGGAAGAATTTTTTTAATTTCAGGACAAAATACACCAACCATGAGCAAATGGCGTCGATTTAACGGAGAACGCATTTCCGAACCCATCCTCAAAGCTGTGGAAGAGACCATCATCCGTGAAACTTCCCGCGGCTTTAAATTGAAAGTATGCATTGGTACTGACTCACAAGTGAGAGGTGATGTGGTTGAGTTCGCCAGTGTTATTGTTTTCCTACGGGAGAAAAAGGGCGGTTTTATGTTCATCAACAATACAAAAATGCCCAATCATATGAGTCTCAAAGAGCGTATGATAACTGAGGTTGCCAAGTCAGTTGAAGTAGCTTATTCCCTTTGTAAAATGCTTGAAAAATATGATGTCGAATTGGAAATCCACGCCGATATCAATACCGACCCAAATTTCCAATCCAACACCGCTTTAAAAGAAGCCATGGGTTACATTCTTGGAATGGGCTTTGTTTTCAAAGCCAAACCTGATGCCTTTGCGAGTAGCTATTGTGCTGATAAGGTTTGTTGATGGCCATTGGCTGTTGGCCGTTGGCCGTTGGCTTTTTTGAAATTCTGCTCTTTGTCCTGGTGGCTTCGACAAGCTCAGCCACCGGGAAGATATTCGTATTCATTTCTTAAAAATTGCCAATGGCCAATGGCTAAAGGCCAATAGCCATTAACCTCTCCTATTTTTTGGGACATGACCTCTTCTCATATGCTTGCGATGATGCTTTTTCATCCCCTTATGCCTTCTCATCTTTCTTTTT
>JAGQWW010000633.1 GCA_020436955.1 Saprospiraceae bacterium
ACAAAATGGTACGTGGATCCAGATTTAAAGTGCTTTTTTTATTTTGGATATTGTTGTCAATCAAGGCCGACAACAAGTTATGTGCTTTTTCAATGGCACTAAAATCTCCTGTGAAATGAAGATTAATATCTTCCATAGGAAGTACCTGGGAATATCCACCACCGGCAGCTCCTCCTTTGATTCCGAATACCGGACCTAGTGAAGGCTCTCTCAAAACTGCTGTAGTCTGTTTCCCTATTTTATTCATTCCCTGAACCAGTCCGATAGTGGTGGTCGTCTTTCCTTCTCCGGCTGGTGTAGGAGAGATGGCAGTTACCAGGACGAGTTTGTTCTTTTTTACTTTTTCCTCATCGATAAATTCAAGAGGAAGCTTGGCAATATATCGCCCATAAGGGTGCAAATCTTCCCTTTTGATATTGAGTTGACTGGCTATATCTTCAACAGGCTGAAGCGTTGCCTTCCGGGCGATATCTAAATCTGTGGGCATACTGGTTAGGTTTTTTAAGTTAGTTAATTCGAGGGCACCAAATAATTAAAGAAAAAGTACTTGGTGTAAAATAATTCTTTACTTATTCGGAAACGCAAAAAAATAATATTTTAGGGGAATCCAAAGTAAGTCCGTCATTTTATTTGGTGATCTTAGTTCTTTCTTTTAGTTTGTTTTTAAATTCTGATTTCCAAACCGGTAGCCTCCTCAGGTATGAATATAATTTTACTCTCCCGAGGTTCTCATCTGTACTCCACACAAAGCTTACTGGAAGCAGGCAGAGGTAGAGGACATTCCATCCGTATATTGGATTATTTGCGGTGTACCATGGTGCTGGAAAATAAAAGGTCTGCTATCTGGTACGGCAACGAGCCCCTACATGATATCGATGCAGTCATTCCTCGTATCGGTGCTTCCATAACCCATGCAGGGGCAGCGGTTATCCGGCAATTTGAAACCTTGGCAATTTGTACCCTTACCTCTTCTCAGGCACTGTTGCGTA
>JAGQWW010000634.1 GCA_020436955.1 Saprospiraceae bacterium
TGCATCAACAGTGAATTAGCAACATGAACTTCCTTCACCACAACAAGCAGACTGCTTCAACTGAGACAAAGGCACTTTCAATTTTTGAATGGGAATCCCACAGTTATCTTTTGCCAAACAAGTGGTTTGTTTAGCTACCAACAAAAAATTGGTTCCATCGTGCTCCAAAGCAAATTTACCAATCGTATCGGTTTGATATTCCACTTCCACTTCCCAGTCCGGAAGGTCCAATTTTGAAGCTGAAATGTCTATGATTTGTAACAACTTTTCAGGATGTATGCGGTGGTCATAATCATAAGAATACCACAACTGAAAACTGATTACATTTTCATCGCGGACCGTACCTCCACAATCAATAAAGTGTTTTTCCACCTTCCCTACTTCCGTTACATGATAATGAGAAGGCACCAAATTGCCATCAGGAAGCTTGAAGCCAATTTTTGTGGCAGTGGTAAGAATTTCTTTTACTTCAGATAGTTTCATCTTAATAGGTTTATTGCGATAATACGATTAAATAAAACAAATTTTTTTTCTAACAACATTGGTTAGCAGGATCAGCATCCATATCCAGGAACTCCTTGATAAATGCTTTCATCTCTTTCCAATTATCATAATCGATACAGTAACACACAGAAGTACCCTCAATCTCCCCTTTTATCAACCCCAAATTCTTCAACTCCTTCAAATGCTGAGAAATTGTAGGCTGGGCTAATCCGGTCTCTTCCACCAAATCACCACATACACAAGCATTCAACTTAAACAACTGCTGCAAAATAGCCACCCTTGCAGGATGCCCCAATGCCTTTGCAATTGTCGCAATGCGATTTTGCTTGTCAGAGAAGAGTGATGTTTTTGAAAGACCCATGAGGAAATTTGAAGTATGAAGTATGAAGTATGATTTGCGGTTCGCGGTTCGCGGCTACCGGCTACCGGCTACCGGCTACCGGCTACCGTATTACAATATTGCAATATTACGATTAATGGA
>JAGQWW010000635.1 GCA_020436955.1 Saprospiraceae bacterium
TTTCCAAACTCATATATGATAATATTGAGAAGACGATACAGAGCAAGAAAGTTACCTATGATTTTGAGAGATTAATGGAGGGAGCAACACTATTGAAATGTTCTGAATTTGGTGATGAGATAATAAAAAATATAAACGAAGGCTAAACACTTAATGAGTAAGACACCAATAACAGTTGCCTATGGCGATGGTATAGGACCGGAGATAATGACCGCAACGCTGAGGATTCTTGAGGCGGCGGGAGCAGAGCTGGATATAGAAACCATTGACATCGGTGAGAAAGTATATCTTGCCGGAAATACCAGCGGTATTTCAAAAGAATCATGGGATTCACTACTTCGAACCAGGATATTCCTTAAAGCTCCCATCACAACTCCACGCGGAGGGGGGTATAAGAGCCTTAATGTAACGACAAGAAAGACACTTGGACTATATGCAAATGTAAGACCCTGTGCATCATATAATCCTTTCATAGCGTCAAAACATCCTGAAATGAATGTAGTGGTAATAAGGGAAAATGAAGAGGATCTTTATGCAGGGATTGAATACCGCCAGACAAATGATGTATATCAATGTCTTAAGCTGATATCCCGACCGGGCTCGGAAAAGATCTGCCGTTATGCATTTGAGTATGCAAGGACAAATAACCGAAAGAAGGTCACCTGTTTCATTAAAGATAATATAATGAAGCTGACGGATGGTATCTTTCACAAAGTCTTTAATGAAGTTGCTGAAGAATATCCTGAGATCGAGAGTGATTCTTTAATAGTTGATATTGGCTCGGCATTCCTTGCTGAGAGACCGGGGACACTGGATGTGATAGTAACAGAGAATTTATACGGAGATATTATTCGTGATATTGCAGCCCAGATAACGGGTTCAGTCGGTTTAGCCGGATCTGCAAATATCGGAGATGATTATGCAATGTTTGAAGC
>JAGQWW010000636.1 GCA_020436955.1 Saprospiraceae bacterium
TCATCCGTACACTTACAGATTTCAAACATGAAGGTATCATTACCATCGATTCAGGTATGATTACCATCAACCACCTTGATAAATTGAGAAATATGCCAAATT
Source organism: Saprospiraceae bacterium (assembly GCA_020436955.1). Classification (GTDB taxonomy): domain Bacteria; phylum Bacteroidota; class Bacteroidia; order Chitinophagales; family Saprospiraceae; genus JAGQWW01. Next base: position 103 of record JAGQWW010000636.1, read on the forward strand.
AAGCGATTGCTTAATCTGGCATATTTTTTTAGTGAGCTGATCCGTTACCACGAAGTTGTTGAAACCAGGTAATTAACGTTTGCCTGGTTTCATCATTTAATCGAGCTTCCGGATGCATAAGCTTGTATGAAGCTATTGGCATTTCATCTTCCTGCAACACCTCTACACATTCTTCCAGTGCATGACTGCGGTCTTCGCCGGTGTAGTCCGCAAATTCAGAGAAATTAAGGTGTTTTCTTCCATGATTGATATGGTCTTTAATCGACCATGCAAAGGGCTGTAAATTGGTATACCATGGATAAGTAGTTTCGTACGAATGACAATCGTAACAGGCACTTTTAATGACTGATTTGACATTAACCGGTGCATCAACTACAGCAAAGAGGTCCTTTTCAGGTATTGCGGTAGGATTGGTTTTGTCAATCGGAAACAATTGAAGGATTGCAAAAATCCCTACGAGGCCGAGGCCGATGTATTGCCAGGTTTTCAATTTTACAGGTTTACGTGTGAACATGGATTGTTGGTTATTATGAACAAATATACACTATCCATAATATTTTAAGTTATACCTAATCTTCGTGATGCCTACTTAATGACCAGTGAAATGGTCCTTAAGAATTTGCCAGAACTCAAGGTGAAGTAATAAGATCCAGCTGCATAATCTGATACATCAAATTCAGTTTCAAAAGTACCTTTGGCAGGCATTTCTGCATGCCAGGTCTTTACTACTTTTCCTGAAGTATCTTGCAATAGGAACCATACAAAACCCGCATCGGCGGTGGTAAAGTCTGCTGTGATGAGGTCTTTTGCCGGGTTTGGGCTTAC
>JAGQWW010000637.1 GCA_020436955.1 Saprospiraceae bacterium
CAGCCGGACCAATCTATCAGGACACTGCCCTCTACATAGCTATTGCCCTGGTGGTTTTTACCATCTTGTTTGGAACCAGGAACCTGGATCCAAATGAGCGGCATGAAGGGTTGATCGCTGCTATTGCCTTTGAATCTATCTTTAAACTGGTAGCCTTTTTATCGGTAGGTGTATTTGTTAATTACATCGTGTACAATGGATTTGGAGATGTCTTTGAATCTGGAAAAGTAGTCCCTGAAATAGCAAAATTATACAGTTTTGAAGCTGCAGGGGTTGAAGGAAGCACTTGGTTTTGGTTGACAGCATTATCTATGTTAGCGATCCTTTTTCTTCCCAGGCAATTTCACGTCAGTGTAGTTGAAAATACGAATCCGGATTTTTTAAGAAAAGCATCCTGGCTATTTCCTTTATATCTCTTGCTTATCAATTTGTTTGTAGTGCCTATTGCACTGGCCGGTCTGATCCAATATCCCAATGGCCTGGTCGAGCCTGACACTTTTGTTTTGAGTTTACCGCTTGACTTGGGCAAGGATTACCTTGCATTATTTGTAGCCCTGGGTGGATTTTCCGCCGCCACCAGTATGGTTATCATCGCTGTAATTGCTTTGTCTATTATGATCAGCAACAACCTTGTCTTGCCCTTTTTGCTTCGTTCTCAGACCATAACAAATCCATATGTATTGGATGTTTCTAAAAGGTTGTTAGGTATCAGGCGCATTAGTATCATTCTCGTTGTTTTATTGGCATACGGTTATTTTAAAAGTGTAGGACAAGGTTATACTTTGGTATCAATAGGCCTGATTTCGTTTACTGCGGTGGCTCAATTTGCTCCGGTGATTTTGGGAGGTATCTTTTGGAAGAGGGCGACCAAAATCGGGGCCTTCTGGGGACTTGGACTCGGATTT
>JAGQWW010000638.1 GCA_020436955.1 Saprospiraceae bacterium
ACCACCTCGACAGCTTTTCTATTTCAATAGGTCAGGACCTGTATGTCGGTGCAATGAAAATCGATGCTATACCTTACACGATGCAAAATGTAAGCAACGATCCCTTTACCTTGAAAAGCAGGGAGCTTTCCCTCAAATTTAAATCGCAAGGCCAGGATAAGACCCTCGTTAGTGACCGCGGAGCTGCCTTTTGGCACAAAGACCAGGTCAATAAAAGTCATGAGTTGTACGCCCTGCATCGGGAAGCAGCAGTTGGTTCCGTTATATTGGTTGCCAATCCGATGACTCGTAAAACAGCTTATGTAAGGGTCCTGGGAAGGATTCCGGAGTCTGCTTATCCTGATAACGTGAAAGTAGTATTGTCAGCAAGGACCGCCAAAATTCTGGGGGCCCGGGACAGTCGATTTTTTGTTGAATTACAATATTGGAAAGACGGCAAAAAGTAATTAGTCGACCAGCATACCTTCTTTTAAAGCATAAGCCGAGACGTAGATTTTTTCAATGTTGGAATGGTCCAAAATCCACTTGACCAGGATCACAGAAACCACTATCATTTCCACTCTTTCCAAGGGTATAGAAGGCATGGTTCTTCGGTCTTCCAGGGTTGTTTGGATGATTTTCTGATAGAGTTGAGGGAATTTTTCTACGTCCAGAATTGCAAATTCCTCATTTACCTTTTCGTGTTCCATTAAGTCCAGGATGGTCTCAAAGGCGCCTGAAGCGCCGGTTAATATTGGAATTTGTTCTTTATCCAACCAGACTTTTAGGGGTACCAGCGTTTCGTCCAGATAATGTCGAATGGCATCAATTTCGGTAGCAGCAATGGGGTCGCTGTTGTGAAAACGATTGTAGAGCACTCCAACACCTACCATGAAACTGCCTGACCAAAATACTTC